>VYFM01000327.1 GCA_009842375.1 Candidatus Poribacteria bacterium
ATGGAATCATATCATAGACAATGGAATTGCATAGAGATAAGTATATAGAGGAGAGTATAGATGGTTAATAATGTTTTCCCACCGAAGGAAACTGCCTACCCTATCGGTGAGGCACATGTCAATAGTTTAGAGGCATATCAGGAAAGGTATACTGAGTCAATTGAAGACCCAGAAAGTTTTTGGGAATCAATTGCAGAACGGTTGACGTGGTATCAGAAATGGGATACAGTCCGTGATTACGATTTTGTAAAAGCAGAAATAAAATGGTTTGAAGGTGGCACCTTAAATGCCTGTTATAACTGTGTTGACAGACACGTTGAAGCAGGATATGGAGATGAAACAGCGATCATCTGGGAGGGTAATGATCCTTCTGAGGATAAAACATTCAGTTTTAACGAATTGCTTACAGAAGTAAAGAAGTTTGCTAATGTCTTGAAGTCACAAGGTGTTGAAAAGGGGGATCGCGTCTGTATATATCTACAGATGGTTCCTGAATTAGCAATTGCAATGTTAGCATGTGCAAGAATTGGTGCGGTGCATTCAATAGTTTTTGGCGCGTTTTCAGCAGAATCGCTTCGAGATAGGATAAACGATTCTTCTTGTAAGTTATTGATAACGCAAGATACTGCATTGCGTGGTACACGAAGTGATATACCGATGAAAGCAAATGCTGATGCTGCAGTGGTTGATTGTCCATCTATTGAAAAGGTCGTTGTTGTTAAACGGACAGGTGATTCGGTTGATTTTGATACATCACGAGATGTGTGGTGGCACGAAGCGATGGAAACTGCTGATGTAGAATGTGAACCTGAAGTGATGAATGCAGAAGATCCGTTATTTATTCTATATACATCTGGATCAACAGGAAAACCGAAAGGTGTTTTACATACCACAGGTGGTTATTTGGTTTATACATCCTATACACATCAACAGATTTTTGACTACCACGAAGGTGATGTTTATTGGTGCACTGCGGATATCGGTTGGATTACAGGGCATTCATATATTATCTACGGACCGCTGGCAAATCGTGCAATTACCATTATGTTTGAAGGTGTGCCGAATTATCCAGATTTTGGTCGGTTTTGGCAAGTTGTAGAAAAGCATAAAATCAATCTATTCTATACTGCCCCCACAGCATTACGCGCCTTGATGAAGGAAGGTGATACGTGGGTGGAAAAATACGACAGATCAACACTTCGCTTGCTTGGTACAGTCGGTGAACCGATTAAAGAGCCTGAATGGTTGTGGTATTATAACATTGTTGGGGAAAAGCGATGTCCGATTATTGATACTTGGTGGCAGACCGAAACTGGTGGTATTCTGATTACGCCTTTACCTGCTGCAACACCGCTTAAACCGGGTTCTGCGACGTTCCCATTCTTTGGCATTGAACCTGTGATATTGGATGAAGAAGGTAAAGAAGTCGCAGGAAATCCAGCAACTGGTTATTTATGTATTAAGACAGCGTGGCCCGGGATTATGCGGACAGTATATGGTGACCATGAACGTTTCATTGATGTCTATTTTAGCAGATTCCCAGGATATTACATGACTGGTGATGGCGTGTTACGTGATGAAGATGGATATTACTGGATTACTGGTCGCGTAGATGACGTTCTGAATGTTTCTGGACATAGGTTGGGAACAGCTGAAGTTGAAGGTGCTATTGGACAACATGATGCTGTTGCTGAAGCTGCAGTTGTTGGGTATCCACACGACATTAAAGGACAAGGAATCTACGCGTATGTCACACTGATGACAGGTGAATCTGCATCGGATGATGTGGAGACTGGTATCAAACAAGCCGTACGACAACATATTGGACCAATCGCTACACCAGATAAGATACAGTTTACACCTGCCTTACCAAAGACCCGATCAGGTAAAATAATGCGTCGGATTCTTCGTAAGATTGCTGAAGGTGATATATCTGATCTTGGAGATACTTCTACTCTTGCAGATCCAACAGTAGTAGATGCGTTGGTAGAAGGTAGACAGTAATAAGGAAATAAATAAGTTATAATTTCCTCTTGCTATTCTATCATATCAATTGTGGGTTTTGATTGAATGGGCAGGTCATTGATCCTGCCCAATTAATTGTATGAATGAGGCTGAGTAACAGTATCTAAAAATCTATATTTTTCTTAATATTTCTATGGATTTATAGTATACTATTATATGGCTTATCTTATGTATCAGCGCGTAAAGCAAGTGAACTGCTGGACTATACACCTGACCATCTAAGGAAATTAGCGAATGAAGGAAAGATTGACTATATCCGCACAGGAGGCGGACACAGACGCTATGATGTTGAAGGCTACATCAAAAGCAAATCCCAATCAACTGCCATTATTTGCTACTGTAGAGTATCCAGCACAAAGCAAAGAGACGATCTTGAACGACAAGTTGAGTATATACGAGGCATCTATCCCAAAGCAGAAGTTATCAGAGACATCGGAAGTGGTATCAACTTCAAAAAAAAAGGGCTTAGAACCTTATTGGAACGGCTTCTGCGAGGTGATAAGCTCCAAGTTGTTATTGCCCATCGGGATAGACTCGCCCGGTTCGGTATCGACCTTATACGATACCTCATTGAACAAAACGGTGGCGAACTCGTGGTTTTGGACCAAACAGCACACAGTCCGCAAGAAGAACTCACAGCGGATCTTCTCGCAATCTTGCCTGTCTTCAGTTGCCGACTGCACGAGATCCGAAGTTACCATGACCAAATCAAAGAAGATAAGAGTTTATCCGACAACAGCACAACGTGAAACCCTTCGGCAATGGTTTGGCACTGCTCGTTTTGTCTATAACAAAACAGTGGATATTCTAAACACCACGGACACACAAGCAAATTGGAAAGAAATAAAGACAGATATACTGCACAACTTACCCGAATGGAGCAAAGAAACGCCATATCAAATAAAATCTGTTGCTATCCGAGACGCTTGTATCGCTGTTCGTGAAGCGAAGAAAAAGTATAAGCAAACAGGTGAATATCAATCTGTTTCTTTCAAATCTAAACGTCATCTATCCGATAGTATTTTCATGCCGAAGTCTGCTATAAAACCACGTGGTGTATATCACACAGTGCTTGGCGATCTCAAAATGACTGAGTCCCTGCCTGAGAATATCTGCGACTCTCGACTGGTGAAAGATAAAGACAAATACTATCTCTGTGTATCCTATACTGCGACAACTCCGAAGCGAAAGCCAAACGGGCGTGTTGTTGCTTTAGACCCCGGTGTGAGAACATTCCTCACTTATTTTCATGAGCGTGGTTTCGGATGGCTTGGACACCATGCAATTAATCGGATCCAAAGACTTTGTTCATATCTTGATGACCTATTCTCTCGTGCATCTAAAGCAACTCGGCAATCCCGCAAGAACATGCGGCGGGCTGCTCATCATATCAGAAAACGTATCAGAAACCTTGTGGATGAACTGCACAAGAAAGTCGCACGATACCTTGTAGACAACTTTGATATCATCTTACTCCCCACCTTTGAGACTTCACAGATGACTTGCAAAGCAGCAAGGAAACTTGCTAAAAAATCCGCCCGTCAAATGTTGACACTCTCACATTATAGATTCAAACAGTTCCTAAAACACAAAGCAAAAGAAGTTGGCTGTATCGTCTTTGATGTTTGTGAAGCATACACATCCAAAACAGTTTCTTGGAATGGTGAGATTAGAAAATCACTCGGTGGACGAAAGATAATCAAAGATAGTGCTGGACTCAAGATGGACAGAGACTTGAATGGCGTACGCGGGATATTCCTGCGTGCTTTGGTAGATGAACCCTGGTTGCTATCCATTAGCAACTTGCAAACCGTATAAGAAGTGAAATACATAGTATTGCACGGAAATATATAGGTTAATATCATCGGAACAGTTGTGGCATCAGCACAAAAAATAATAGATATATTGAAAAAACAGAATATCACACACGCTATTGGTGTACCAGACAACGGTAGTGCGCGTATTTACGAGTTGTTACGTAAAGATCAAGAAATTGATGTAATAACTGTAACACGGGAAGGCGAGGCATTCGCTATCGCTGCAGGATTATATATTGGGGGTAAGAAACCTGTGATAATAATCCAAAATACTGGTTTCCTCGAATCTGGTGATGCATTCAGAGGAACTGTGTTTAACATGCAAATCCCTGTCGTTGTATTCATAGGTTATCGTGGGTATCACAACCGGGATGCTGAAGGGAAATGGGTTGACTCTGTTGCAACATTCCTTGAACCAACGCTCAAAGCTTGGAACTTACCATATAAGATGTGTGAAACAGATGCGGATATTGGTTGTATTGACTGGGCATTTGAAAAGGCTACGGAAACATCTCTACCTGCGGCAGTTCTGCTTATTGGACATGCGACATAAGTGACTAAGGAAAGAGATAATTTTCTGTGATAGCTACAAGTAGTGAAGAAGATTGGAGTGGATGTTAATGTTAAGTGTTGAAGAAGCACGTCAACAGATGTTGGAAAGTATCCCTGTCCTACCGACAGAAAAACGAGGTATACTTGAATGTACAGGTTATGTTCTTGCTGAAGAACTTCATGCAAAAGAAAACATCCCACCCTTTGACAATTCTGCGATGGACGGTTTTGCTGTACTGTCAACAGATGTAAAGGATACATCTAAAGAGAATCCTGTAATTCTATCAGTTATTGAAACGATTGCTGCAGGGTACGCGCCAGAGAAACAGGTATCAAGTGGACAGGCTGCACGGATTATGACTGGGGCAATGATGCCAGACGGTGCAGATGCTGTTGTGATGCAAGAGGTAACAGAACTCATTGATGACGAAGTAAGAATCTTTGAGAATGTTGAGAGAAATGAGAATGTTCGTTTTACTGGAGAAAGTGTAAATAAAGGTGATTGTGTGATGTCTCCCGGTAAGGTTCTTCGTCCACCAGAAGTCTCTATGATGGCATCTCTTAATTGTGCTGAAGCGTCAGTATATAGAAAACCAAAAGTTGCAATTGTTTCCACAGGAGATGAACTGACACCACTTGGTGAACCACTGAAACCGGGAAGAATACGAGATAGTAATCGTTATGGGATTTTTGCTCAAGTGCAGAATGCCGGTGGTATGCCAGTAGATATGGGAATTGCCCCAGATGATGAAGCGGAAACGGAGCGTATCTTCCGCGAATCCATTGCTAATGCAGATGCTCTGATAACCAGTGGCGGTGTTTCTGTCGGTGAACATGACGTAGTGAAAAACGTATTGATGAAATTGGGTCAGATGAACTTTTGGCGTGTAGCGATGAAACCGGGAAAACCACAGGCTTATGGGGAAATTGACGGAAAACCCGTTTTTGGGTTACCGGGTAATCCTGTATCTTCTCTCGTAGTATTTGAACTCTTTGTTCGTCCTGCACTCTTAAAAATGGCGGGACATACCGATCTATTACGTCCATCCTTTAAAGCCGTTTTGGCAGCAGATGTGACTAACAAAGATGGAAGGGTTAATTATATGCGTGCAATCCTGACTGAAGAGAATGGGCAATATATCGCCAAAACCACTGGTCCACAAGGTTCAGGAATACTGCATTCACTTGTGTTAGCAAATGGGTTAATAACCATACCATCAGGTGCGTCCTTTCATGCTGGTGAAATAGTGGAGGCACAATTTTTGGACTAAATGAGTCTATATGGATAGCATTACTTATCTCACTACAAGTTGGGGAGATATGACGTATGTTGATTCTGGTGGTACTGGGATTCCACTACTGTTCTTACATGGTACTGGTTGTGATTCAGAAGATTGGCAGTCTGTAATTGATATACTACCGAGTAATCAACGTTGTATCACATTGGATTTTAGAGGGCATGGACAGAGTAGTATACCTACTGAACATTTTACATTAGTTAACCTTTCTGATGATGTCATACACCTTGTAAACTCAATTGGAATTCAAAAATTGACTCTCGTTGGACACAGCCTTGGTGGTATGGTTGCAATGGAGGTAGCCAGAAGTTCATCAAACGTTGCTGGACTTGTTTTGCTTGAGGGGTGGACGAGTCTTTCATCTGCTGGTATTGCGTTTGATGGGGGAAGGTTTTACGGCACTCTTTCTCAAACAAAGATTACCGAGATACAGAACAAGTCAACTGAAACTCGAAGTCGTTTTGAGCAAGGTATCTGGAGTAGTTTTTGGACAACTGTCATAGATTTTGATGCTTACTCCTACCTTGAACATGCATCAATTCCTATTTATGAAGTATTTGGTGGAATGGGTAGGAATGAAACAACTGAAACAAAGTTACGCATTCCACCAAACCCAAATATTCAGATAATATGGGTACCGAATGCTGGACACTATTTACCACATGAATGTCCAACAGAAGTTGCTAAAGTATGCGTTGATTTCACAGCAGAGACACTATAATCCTATTCCTCAGGAATTTCAACCGGCAAATCCAGCCGGTCTCCCCATTCTTTCCAAGACCCAATATAGTTGCTAACCAACTGATACCCGATAAGTCGCAACGCTAAATAGGTCTGAGAAGAACGGTAGCCGCCCTGTCAGTAACACATCACTCGCTTATCAGGAGTGATACCCGCTGCTTCATACATTTCTTTTAGTTCAGAAGCTGGTTTGAAAGCACCCTCTTCGTCAAGATTATTGACCCATTCAATATGAATTGATTTTGGTATTGCTCCTGCACGTTCTGCACGAGCAACTCTTCCATAGTGTTCATCATCTGTGCGAGTATCAAGTGGAACAAAATCTTCTTGCGTCAGATTTGCATCTATTACATACGCTTCCATGTGTAATTCGCGGACTGTTTCAATAGGGAATTGTGGTACATCAGGTGGTTCAACACCTTCTGTGCTGACAGGTCCATCTGCAGCCAACCATGCTTTAAAACCACCATCCAATAAACGTGTCTTGGAATGACCTAAATACTCACAAAACCAAAACCCTCGTGAAGCATATATCCCTGAGATATTATCATACCAGATTATTGTTTTACGTGAATCCAAGCCACGTTGTTGAAATAGGTATGCTATCATCCACATAAATGTGTCCAATGGTTTTCGATGGGTATTGATAAGACTCAATCCGAATAGATCAAGATGAAGTGCCCCTGGAATATGTCCTTGTATATATTCATGAGTTGGACGTGTGTCAACGATGCAATACGTTTCATCATCAAGAATGGTTTTCAGTTCTTCAGCAGAAATAACTAACTGAGGATTTTCATAACCTTTGTACGCCATTTTACACCACCTTTTTGGTAGAATTTCCTCTACCATTAATTAGTTTTATAGTTTTCCAAATTCCAGTTCTATACCAAACCCACATTGCGATACCTTGAACTACATTTGAAAGTGCAATTCCTATCCAAACACCATTTAGACCGATAAAATACGATAGTATAATAACAAGACCCAGACCTACACAGATCTGTGCTGCGAGTGTAATCACCATCGGGGAGATAGTATCGCCTGCACCATTTAGTGCTTTTCCTAATACCAGTGAAAATGCTATAAATCCGAAAGTGAGAGATAAGAATTGTATGTAAACTGAACCAATTTTTATAACTTCTTGGTCGTTCGTAAATATCCGAATGAACATTTGTGGGAAAACGAGGAATAATATTCCTATTCCCGTCATTATGGTTGTTGCTAATATATTTCCAATCTTAGCTGTTTTTTCTGCGCGTTCTATCAGATTGGCACCCATATTCTGACCAACAACGGGTGCAACAGCGTTGGCGATACCAAAACCAGGGTTCATTACCAGTATGCGGAGACGCATGCAAATCGTATAAGCAGCAACTGCATATTTACCGTAAGGTCCTATCACCCACAGGAATCCGAGTCGAGATAAATGTCGCCAGAAACCCTGCATTGAACTAAAGATTCCAAGTCTTAATATGTCAAGCATTTCTACAAGATCAGCGCGTATTAGTACATTACGAAGTGATATAGGAGCTTTACCGCTAAAACAGAGAAAAAGCAAAATTACGACACCGAAACCTCTACCAATTAGTGTTGCATAAGCCGATCCGGCTACACCCAGTTTAGGAAATTTCCACAAGCCAAAAATCAATAGAGGGTCAAGTCCAATGTTAATTATGGTGGATAGTATCAATACAACCATAGGAGTAACAGCATCACCACCAGCACGAAAAATTGATCCCAGTGTCATTGATAGGAACATAGCACTTATACCGATAAGTATAATCTGTATATAGGTTGTACCAAGTTGTATCACCTCAATATCTGTTGTTCGGACAGCACGTAAACCGAATTCAGCCAATGGATAGCCAACAATCCCAATTCCGATGGCAGCAAAAAACGCAAGTAGGATAGCCTGCATCGCTACATATCCTGCTTGAGCGTGATTCCTTGCACCAAGGTATTGCGACACCAATATACCCGCACCAGTTGAAATACCGAGAGATAAAACAGCAATTAACCGCAACAAATTCCCGCTGATACCAACGGCAGCTATTGCTGCTGGACCCAACCTACCGACGAAAATCATATCAACAATATTGAACGCATCTTGGAGTATGTAACCACATGTTATGGGTACTGCCAGTTTTAATAGATGCTGTAGTAGTCTTCCTTGAGTTAAATCACCTCTTTTTGTATTCATTTATCATAACTGCTTGACATACTCCCCCGCTAAAGCGTGGGGGATTCTTCGCTCTTATATTAGCAGCGATTGTTGCTGCCAAACGGCTCTTCCTGCTTCCGTCTCTCGTGCCTCAACGCGAGGTCTTACTCGGACTCCACAAGCGTTTTGTGTCTCGGTATGCCCTACCGCGACATTTCTAAGATTGATTGCAGCGTTGACATCTCTATCTATAGAGGTCCCACATTCACTGCAATGATACGTTCTTTCGGAAAGCCTTAGGTCTTTCTTTTTATATCCACACCTGCTACAGGTTTTGCTGGACGCATAAAACTGGTCTGCTTCGGTTACAGCAATGCCCTGTGCTTCTGCTTTGGTCTTGAGTTTAGAGAGAAACCCACCTAATGCTGAAT
>VYFM01000022.1:0-2766 GCA_009842375.1 Candidatus Poribacteria bacterium
AAGTTTTTTAGACCCAAGCATAAATGCTTGGGATTGCCAGTTAATTCCCTTCATTAGGACTTGCTAATACCACGAATAGAATATTCATATCCACGGTTGGAATTTGTGTAGACGATAAACATTATTGTTCCGATTTCTGCACCTTTCGTATCCTTTCTTGCGATAATTTTACATAATTATCGTCAATATCACACCCCTTAAAGTTGCGACAATTTTTCAAAGCAGCAACGCCAGTAGTTCCCGCGCCAATAAACGGATCTACAACAAGATCACCTTGGTTACTATGCTTAAGCACTAATTCCTCAAACAATAATAACGGCTTTTGTGTGGGGTGTTGTCTTTTACCTTTGTGGCGAGGAATTGGATGCTCATAAATACCAGAGTCATATTTACTATTGAAAGTAGGTTTACCAACTTTGACTCCGACAACAGCCATTTCCCGACTGTTAGATAGATAAGTTGCGCGCATATTTAACGGCACAGGATTGGTTTTCTGCCATATAATCTGACGAAGCATCTTGAATCCTGCGGATTCCATTGCATCCTTTACTTTCCCTATTTTCCAAAGGTCATACCACACAATAGCAGTTCCACCGCGACGTAAAGATGTGTAAAACACCTTTGCCATGTCGTCAAGATTTATCTCAACATGATCCCAAGCCCCGAAATCCATGCTTACAGCAAACCTCTCAACACCGTTCACAACCTCCGAGAATCCTGTCTTTTTGCTAATACAGTATGGAGGGTCTGTCAAAATAAGGTCTACTGATCCAGAAGGCAAAGAGGACATAAATTCCTGAAAATCAGCAACTTGAACATTAAACTCTGTAAACATACTTTTCTACCTCTTCCTATACCATTTCTAACATATAATATCTCTTATTTGTAACACAAACTGTTAGTTTGTCTCCTGAAGAATAACAAACCGTATATGAGACAATAATTTACAGAAATGACATTGTCCTGAAAAATCAGAGTAGGAATCCATACCGAAAAAGCGTAGCAAGTATTTTAACTCCCGCCCGAACACTCCCAACAAAAGTCCCACTAATCTTTGATGTGCCGATACGTTTCCGATAGCTAACAGGCACTTCACGTACATTCATCCCCATTTTCGCAGCTTTGAGTTGCATCTCAATAGTCCAACCGAAATTTTTATCCTTCATACCCAGTGCTTGAAGTTGCTGATAACAAATAGCACGAAAGGGTCCCAAATCAGTATATTGAACACCAAAAAACATTCCCATTAGGTAAGTGGCAAGTCTATTACCAAACTGCGCCTGTGGTAACAATGCTCCTTTTTCACTCGGTATACGTGTGCCGATAACAAACTCTGCAAGACCCTCTCGGATAGGTTGCACGAGCAGTGGCATCTCCGTGGGATCATCACTATAATCACCATCTAAAAACACAACAATATCCGGTGCATCAACAGCAGCAATCCCCGCAAGACATGCACTTCCATAACCTCTTCGCGGTTCAGTGATAACCTTTGCACCATGCTCAAGTGCAATCTCTACCGTTCTGTCAGTGCATCCATTGTCAACAACGACAATTTCTTGGACTAACGATTTCGGTATATCGTTGATGACATTTGCAATCGCACCTTCCTCATTCAGAACGGGAATGATAACCGAAACATTCATGGTTTATGCGTTCCAAGGTAGGAAAATAGGAGATGATACGTACTTCCCACGCGCAGAAATTATCTGCCAATAGAGGGTTCCTGCACCGTCTCAACCAGTTGTTCTACAACTGCATCAGGGTCAATCCCTTCCGCTTCAGCATGGAAATTTGTCAATACGCGGTGGCGTAACACAGATGGTGCAACAGATTTCACATCTTCAATCGATGCATTATAACGCCCCTTAAGAATAGCTCTGGATTTCGCACCCAATATGAGGTATTGCCCCGCACGAGGTCCAGCACCCCATCGCACCCACCTTTGAATAAATTCTGGGGCATCTTTTTCATTAGGTCGGGTAGCACGTGCAAGTTTTACTGCGTATTGAACAACATTGTCCGCAGCAGGCACCCTACGCACGATTTGATGCAACGCGACAATCGCTTCACCTGAAAGCGCAGTCTCTAATTCAGGTTCTTCTGCACCTGTTGTTGATGAAATAATGTCTACCTCTTCATCCTCCGATGGATAATCTATGACAATTTTGAACATGAACCGGTCAAGTTGCGCTTCTGGCAACGGATATGTCCCTTCCTGTTCAATCGGATTCTGCGTAGCAAGCACAAAAAAGGGTTCTGTCAATTTGTATTGGTTACCACCAGCAGTGACGTGATGTTCCTGCATTGCTTCTAAAAGGGCAGCCTGCGTTTTCGGGGGAGTTCGGTTAATTTCGTCTGCAAGGAGAATATTCGCAAAAATCGGACCTTGAATAAATCGGATAGTTCTATGTCCTGTAGTGCGATCCTCCTCAAGCACATCGGTACCTATAATATCAGCAGGCATCAAATCCGGGGTAAATTGAATTCGACCAAATTTAAGGTTCAGAATTTCAGCAAGGGTCTTGATCATTAATGTTTTCGCCAATCCCGGCACACCCTCAACAAGACAATGACCACCAGCAAAGAGTACCATCAACATCTGATTGATAACTTCCTCTTGACCGATAATAACTTTTTTTAGTTGTCCCACAATCAATTCTTGGCTTTCCATCAACTCTTCAATGGCTTTAACTTCTTCAGTTGCTGGCATCTATTTACTCCTTTATTCTTTAAAAATTAAAAAAATATATTACTCAGGTTTTT
>VYFM01000022.1:2776-8982 GCA_009842375.1 Candidatus Poribacteria bacterium
AAAATAAACCGTTTTGTACTTTGGCTTGAGGCTATATTGACAACATCTCTGAGAGGCTTAAATTTGGTGGCTTCTACTGTCGGCACATGAAAACGAACGATCTGCTTCATTTCAGCTTTCCTTCCCGATTTCTTGTAATCTATACGGATTTCAGCGACATCAGTATTAAGTTTGTGTTCCGCTGGCACCATCTTCATGACAAATGGTGCCTCTACATCAACTGTAATATTATCTTCAAAAGTAAGTGCTTTCCCAATAATAGCGGGATGGTCGCGTTCTTCATCTCTCAATAACTTAGCATACGGATGATCGACAACAGGAAGCTCCAATATATATTGATCCGCAATCTCATAGAGATATTGCTTACATGACCATGTAAGTTGGATCTTTAATTCAGGTTTCAACTCATTCAGCTTTGAAACTTCAAAATGTTCCACTTTTGCACGTTCATCTAATTCAAAAACATCGCGGAGGAAATGGATACGTTCTTCACGATGACTAGTAGATAAAAGCAGCGCACGAAATCTTGAGTTAAAATCTCCTGACACTAACAACTCATGTGTCACCTCTACACTCATATCATTTTTGACCTTGACATGTGTCGCTGTTTTTTTCACATTTGTATCCGCGGGAAGGGCAGGACTCTTCTGAAATGCATATAAGTGTTTTTTTACTTCTGCTCCATCCAATTTCTGAAACTCATCAACAGATGTATCTACTGATTCTACACCAATTCCAGTGTTCGATGGTGAATCGGTATTGACGATAACCGTCCAACGGTTTTGGTCACTGGATGGAAAATCACCGAAGGCACACGTATTGACAGTCGGATCAAGCCATATCAGATCCTTATTTTTACCGCCATCAACTGCCAGAATCATGTGGTTAAAATAGGCAAGTGACGGCACATCTTGCACAATTCTACTCGCCTTACCAGCAGAAATCAACACAGGATACGAATCAATACCAGCAACGCGAAGCATCGTAGAAAGGAGTGTTGATTTACCTTTACAATCACCCCATTCTTTCTTGAGCACTTCTGCAGCAGGATACGGTTTAATTGCCCATATACCGCGTTCATCACCAGCATACTGTATGTTTGTCGCAACAAATTCATACAACCTTTTGATCTTCTCTCTACGGGTTAATGCACCAAACAATATCTCTTTCGTTTTATCCTCAATTTCCTTAGTAACCCTATCCTGTTCTCGAATTAACGTTGCATACCACATCAACAGTTCATCCCACGAATCAACTGATGAAAGACTAATATTGTACGCCAAATCAGAAACAGCAGGCATCAAAGGTTCTCTACGTAACCCTGGAACATCATTAACCTCAAATGTATATGTCCGTGTATAGTTGTTTTCAGTAATTGTAGGTTCAATTTGCGGTCCATCAACACGGTATAGCAATTGCTTTTTCTTCGGAATATGTGTCGTGAGTCTGTAATATTGAACAGGTTCTTCAACTTGGAAGAAGACTTGTCGCCAAAACTCACCCTTCATAACGTCCCTCAAATTTTGCGCGGAATAAGCGTAGTCGATAATACAACCATCCGTGATCTTTGGCAACTCAAAATGCATCAAACGGGTATTCACCAGCAATCCTGCTTCAACAGCACTTGATGGAGGGATCCCACGTACAATCTCATTCTCATCTAAATCAACTTGAGTGCCATCAGGCAAAAACGTCCGAGCATGATGAATTGTAACATCTTCACCACCACGTGCATACGGTATGTTGATTTCACCGAGATGATATCCATCTTTATTGAATATCTTGACGACTCGTCGGGTGGAATAGACACGTTTACCATCCTCATCAAGGTCAAACACCTCAGCTTCCCACAATACAACAGCACCATCTTCCGGATGGTCATCCTTTGAAGGTGCGTTTTCAACACGCATCAAGATATCCTGTTCGTCTGCTTCACTAATAAAGTTATATGGAAGGGACGATCTGCCCTTCATACCAACCTGTTCTACTTCAACAGGGATATCTTCACTACGTTCATCACCGTCGACATCTGAATCTGGAAGAGGTAGCACCCCATTATCTTCCTGTGGATTTTGTGCAGTCGCTTCCTCTATCGGTGGAAGTGGTACAAGACGTTCACCTAAATATGTTTTATCTGCAAGCGTTCCCTCTCCATTTGCTTCCAAATCCTTTCGTGTAGCGCGTCCATCACCATTATCGTCAAGATGTGGATGCTCAGATTGAATTGCTCCATCCTGTTCATACCATTCATCAATTCGCGTCTGCATCCAAACAAATGCTTCTAACAACGAAATCGCACCGTCACTGTTAGTATCTGCGGTCGGATCGGAAAAGACATCTACAAAAAGATCTCCAAAACCCGCTTGAGAAGCATAACCTTCACGTGAAGAACTGGATGTGATAATAGTCCGCCCGGATGCACTGATACCTGGAACCCATCTTGCACTATATGGAAAACCTAAGACCATCAACTGTTGTTCAGCACGGATGTTGTTAATGCTATCCGTGTATTCTTGTTGGCTAATATCGCGTCCTTGCAAATTGAATTTCACACCAGACGATGTCCGAGATGCATGTCCAATCATAAACAGGATAAACCTGTCTGTCGGCTCAACAACTTCTGCAAGTACTGCCAATGCTTCTAAAACAGGTTCCCGTTTTGCTTCGCCTGTGACAAGTCCTTGTGTCGTGCCTTCATCTTCAAAAAGGAATGTAATCTGTTCGGATGGGTAACCGTATTGTTGTGTCAACAATTGATGAAATCGTGAAGTCGCACTCCAAAACTTATCATAGTAAGATTTCTCGCCACCAACACCACCGAGAATTAGAACGTAATCTGCCGCAAAAGTTGTTGTAGAAACTAAAAATAAAACAACCAAAATTGCTATGATAATTCGACGCATGTTTTTCTCCATTACAGCACAGTGTCTATATTCTATTTTACATTACAACTCAAAATCACCACTGGTCCCACCCGTTTTCTTAACCAACCTGACATCTGAAATACACATCTCACGATCAACTGCTTTACACATATCGTAAACGGTCAAACCTGCAACGGACACAGCCGTGAGTGCTTCCATTTCTACACCTGTTTGCCCCAAGGTTTGCACCTCCGCTTCAATCTCAATTTTATCATCTACAATTGACACATCTACACGTATAGATGTAAGATTAAGAGGGTGACACAACGGGATAAGATCACTTGTTCTTTTTGCTGCCATAAAACCTGCAAGCCTTGCCACCTCCAGAACATTCCCCTTCTTCATCTGTTGTTCCGATATCAACCTAAGTGTTTCACTTTGAGCAGTCACATGTCCTTTGGCAATAGCTGTACGCAACGTCTGCGGTTTACCGCCAACATCAACCATCTGTGTATTGCCCTTATCGTCAAAGTGTGTAAGTGTGCCTTTTTCGTCTTTTCGTGTTATCTTTACCATATTGTATTCTAGGATAATGGATTTTCTCTAATAATTCTTTCATAAGTCTCACGAAATCGTTCCAGATAATTTCCATCACCGTGATATGCAGCAACATCTGCAGCAACAGGTTCAATTATTTCACCACGTTTCAAGACCTCAGTACTGAATTTCTCTATATCAAACGTTTCGCTTTTATGATCACAATATGCTTTTGATCCTGCCACGGCAGCACCAAGTGCAGCACCACCCTTTTCCACAGAAGCAACAGGTCTGTTCCAAATTCCAGCAACACGCCGCATAATCTGTGAACTGTCTGTCGCACCTCCGGTTACATATAATGTATCTTGTGTCTGTTTGGTAAACACCTGAGAATAGACATATACTGCTGCAAGACTTGTCTCAATTACACCACTATAATCTTCTGCTAAATTCGGAGAATCGGACTCATTTGTCCGTATCAGTTCAAATGCACCTGAGACAGGAAAAGACTCTGTCTTCGGTTGCCAAAATGTCATGAATTGTCCTGGTGAAACCTGTTCCAAAGCTGCTTCCGCAGGTTCATATTCCTCTTTAGAAAATCCGTAGTTATTTCTGACAGCGTCCCACACCATAGCACCATTTGTACGGCATCCAAACATAAAGGGTCTGCCAATACCATCATACATAGCATTCGCAAAACCTTCCGGGTCAAGTGTATCTCCATCTGTAGAAACCATATTGACAAAACTGGTACCCAAACTGAGCAGATCACCCGCAACAGGAACTTTCGCCTGCGGATTATCCCCTGATCCTGTTACGATTGCACATTCTGAGTCAAACCCATGTTTCTCCACAAAATAGGTTGCGATGTTTCCTACAACAGAATCAGGTGGTGCAAGTTCAGGCAATTTAGCCAACAACCCCTCAGATCCACCAGGAAGGTCATCTGCAGTCGCTGCAACCAGTTCAGCATCCCATACCTTATCCCGATAATTCATCAAAGACATGCCGCATGCATTCCCTGTATCAATCGGAACTAACGGGTTACCTGTTAGCACAGCAGGTATAAAACTACTGATGAGTTGTATTTTATCTGTCGCAGCATAACTACGCGATGACTGTTCTGCTACACGACGAATCACTGCACCTGTAAACCGAAGTGGTGCATCCGAACCAGAACGTTTAATCATCTCTGCCTTGCCACCGACTGCATCACGGACATGCTCCGTCTGTGCAACCGTATTAGCAGTCATCCATATTGGTGCGTTGTAATATGAGAAAGCACCACCTAAAAGCGTTTTTAATTCTAATGTGCTGCTCTCTTCTGTCTGAAGGTTGGAGAAGATATGTCCAGCATTTCGGTTCAAATAAACGTGTCCGTGCTGTTGTCCCGATGTGTTTATCGCAACAATATGTTCCAACGTAACACCTGACTCACGTATGTCAGCAAACATAGCATCAAGCGATGTGAGATACATCAACGGAGGTTGTTCCGCTTCACCTTCAGATTTCGTAGGTAAGATATAATCTTCCCCGATGCCGAAGCCATTAGTTCGTGCATCTGCGCGGTAGTCAATAGAATGTTCAAAACACTTCTCTGCTGTATCAATATCAATAATGATTGCCGATAAACTCTGTGTACTTGAATCCAAACCGAGTGCCAGACGTTGATTATTGTTACTATTCACTTAACAGATTCCCTTTCAATTCCGAATGTTTTTTGGAAGTCTTCAATCATTACCGTTTTTAATTCCCCGGATAAGCGCGGTTTTCCAATTCAGCAATAAACTTCTCTGAGGCAATAGCAGCAGCGGCACCCGCACCCGCAGCGGTTATCGCTTGACGGAAAACATGATCATGCACATCACCCGCTGCAAAAACACCATCTATATTCGTCCGCTGCAATTCATCTACAATGATATACCCTTGTTCATCCATAGTTATGACATCTGTAAACAACTCTGTGTTCGGAATATGTCCTATAAAAATAAACACACCATCAATCGGAAAGAGTTCAGTCTCATTCGTCTTAACATTTTTTAGTTTGGCACCGGTTACTTTATCATCATCTCCACATATTTCCTCAACAACGGTATCCCAAATAAACTTGATTTTATCGTTTTTGAATGCACGTTCTTGCATGATCTGACTTGCACGAAGTTGATCACGACGATGAACAATATAAACTTCGGAAGCATATTTCGTTAAAAAGATACCTTCTTCAAGTGCCGCATCACCACCACCGACAACGATCAGACGTTGATCTTGAAAGAAAAACCCATCGCACGTAGCACAGTAGGACACACCACGTCCACCATAACCCTCTTCTCCAGGGATGTTGAGTGTTCGCGGTGAAGCACCAGTGCATATAATCACAGATTTGGCGTGGTACTCTTTATCATAAGTGTTAATCACAAATGGATGTTTTCCAAAGTCAACTTCAGTAACTGTGTCAAACTTTACCTCTGTGCCAAATCGCTCCGCCTGTTCCTGCATACCTTGGATGAAGACAGAAGCCTCGTTACCAAAAAAGCCAGGGTAATTCTCAAGGTCAAGTGTTAGGGATAGTTGTCCACCAAGTGCCTCACCAGTAATAAGCACCGGTTCCAGCATCGCGCGAGATGTGTAGACACCTGCAGCAAAACCTGCTGTTCCACCACCAATTATCACAATATTTCGATTTTCAATATTATTTGTATTCATTGTATTTCTGTATTTCTATTTATAATTGTTTTTGGATATATGATTTTGTAGCCTTGAAAATTATATAGATTCCGCTGGAGAAACCGTTAATCTCGGAATCCC
>VYFM01000152.1 GCA_009842375.1 Candidatus Poribacteria bacterium
CTATAGATTGTAACTAATTACGAACAGAAAGGAAATATAAATTTGGTGTATGAATGGAAGTAAAAAATAAAGCAACACAGATTAATCTATTTAGTATAAAGACTATTCAAATGCGTACCTTTCATACGACATGGTTTGCGTTTTTCTTGGCATTTTTTGGTTGGTTTGGGATTGCTCCACTTATGGCGATTGTACGTGAAGACCTAATGCTAACGAAAGCACAAATTGGAAACACTATAATTGCCTCTGTAGCAATTACTGTTTTAGTTAGAGTCCTCATTGGTCCCCTATGTGATCGTATCGGAGCGCGAAAGGCGTATACATGGATCCTAATACTCGGTTCAATTCCTGTCATGGGTATTGGACTTGCGCAAGATTATACCACTTTTCTACTCTTTCGCTTAGCAATCGGGGCAATTGGTGCTTCGTTTGTCATAACGCAATATCATACCTCAGTTATGTTTGCTCCTAACTGTGTTGGAACAGCAAACGCAACGACAGCAGGTTGGGGTAATTTGGGTGGTGGCGTTACCCAGATGGTGATGCCGCTCATCTTAACTGCTGTGCTGAGTTTTGGAGTGGATAAGTTTCTCGGATGGCGTTTGGCAATGATTATACCAGGTATCGCACTGTTCATCATGGGATTCGTCTATTATTTTCTAACACAGGATGCTCCTGATGGAAACTATAAGAAACTTAGAGAACGAGGGGAACTTGAACCCGTTAAAGGTAAGGGAATGGAATCCTTGATGCTTGCTATTAAAGACTATCGCGTATGGGCACTATTTGTAATATACGCTGCATGCTTCGGCGTTGAACTTACTATCAACAATGTCGCTGCTCTATACTACCATGATCAGTTTCAGTTAGATGTTAAAACAGCAGGGATCATCGCTGGACTGTTTGGGTTAATGAACATCTTTGCACGTTCTGTCGGTGGTTATTTTTCTGATTTCTTTGCAAAATACATTGGTCTCCGTGGGCGAGTTCTATTCTTGTTTATAGTTTTATTAGGTGAAGGAATTATGCTCATTATCTTTTCCCAGATGTCTGTCCTGATACTTGCTGTTGGTACTATGATAATATTCAGTCTTTTTGTTCAGATGTCTGAAGGTGCGACGTTTGGAATTGTACCTTTTATCAATAAGAAGGCATTAGGATCTGTTGCAGGTATTGTTGGTGCGGGTGGAAACGCTGGTGCGGTTGCAGCTGGCTTCTTATTCCGTGCTGAGAATATAACGATACAACAAGGACTGTTTTTCCTCGGAGGATTGGTTGTTGTTGCAGCATTTGCTACAGTCTTAGTACGATTCTCACCTGAAGTACAAGCAGCAGAGAAAAAAGCTTATGAAGCCGCGCTTTCTGAAAGATACGCGTTTAAGAACTGAAATGGTATGTTCCTACTTGATTATATAGATTGGAGAAATCAGTGAATAGTTCAACAGGAAAAGCCGTCTGTCCTTATTGTGGTGTCGGTTGTGTAATTCGGGCAGAGGTTCAGGAGAATAAAATTACAAGGATTTCAGCCGACGATGATGTAGCACCAAATTTCGGTATGCTTTGTCCAAAAGGTGCACATCTTAAGCAAGTATTTCAGAACCATGATGGAAGGTTGGCATACCCAATGATTCGTGAACGTAAGAGCGAACCGCTTCGTCAAGTTTCTTGGGAACAGGCAATAGCATTTACAGCAAATCGACTTCAAAACCTCCGTTTAGAACATGGGAAGAATGCGCTTGCACTCTACGGTTCAGGACAATTAGATACAGAAACATCTTACGTTTTCAATAAGCTATTTAAAGGGTTTTTGCGGACAAACAATATTGATACAAATAGTAGGCTCTGTATGTCTTCTGCGGTAGTTGGTTATATGCAAGCATTCGGCTCAGATGGACCGCCAACCTGTTATGATGACATTCAACATGCGGATGTGTTTCTGATTATTGGCGCGAACATGGCGGCAAACCATCCTGTTCTTTTTCAGATGATCCGTAAACGTCGTGCATCAGAACCTAATGCGCGGATTATAGCAGTAGACCCGCGTCGCACGCAAACAGCAGAATACTCTGATATACATGTTCCACTTGCACCGGGTAGTGATGTGGCATTCCTCCAACTGATTGCCAAACGTTTACTTGCCAATGGACGGGCGGACAAACGCTTTATCCAAAGAAGCACTGAAGATTATAGTGCGTATAGGAACCTTCTTGAGAGTCTTGATGAAGACACACTTCTTTCTATCTGTGACATACATCCCGGTCGTATTGATGAAATTGTAGAATTTTTGTCTAAACCGAGTCGCCTACTAAGTTTTTATTGCCAAGGGACAAACCAAAGCACAAGTGGTGTAGATAAGAATAACGCGCTGATCAATCTACATCTTCAGTTGGGTGAAGTTGGCAAAAGAGGTGCAGGTCCCTTTTCATTGACAGGACAACCAAATGCAATGGGAGGGAGAGAAGTAGGATACCTATCTCATCAGTTGCCCGGTTATCGTGTTGTTACAAATGACATGCACCGTGCCTATCTTGAAGGTGCATGGCGAATTCCACCCGGAAGTATTGACCCGAACCCTGGCTTAACAGCAGTGCCTATGTTTGAGGCAGCTGCTGCTGGGGATGTGCGTGCGCTCTGGATCGTCTGCACAAATCCTGCTGTCAGCATGCCCGATACAAAGGTTTCTCAGAAAGGATTAAAACGTGCCGACTTGGTGATTGTGCAGGATTGTTACTATCCCACAGAAACAACGGAATATGCGGATGTGTTGCTTCCTGCTGCACAGTGGGGTGAAAAGCGTGGCACAATGACAAATAGCGAACGTCTCGTTGTCCGCAGTGATAAATTCCTGACACCACCCGGAGAAGCAAAACCGGATTGGTGGATATTTACCCAAGTGGCGAAAGTAATGGGTTTCAAACGAGACTTTGATTTCCATAACCATGAGGAGATTTGGAATGAGTATCGTTTATTGACTGCTGGCACTCCCTGCGACCAGATGGGTATGACGAATGAACGTCTTGAGAAGACATCACTCCGATGGCCCTGTCCTAATCCGAAACATCCTGGAACGCTCCGAAGATATACTCGTCGGAGGTTTTTCACCGAATCTGGTAAAGCACAGTTTAAGACTCCTGTCTATCGTCCACCAGATGAAAAAACAGATGAGGATTATCCGTTTGGATTGACAACGGGTCGCGTGGCAAGTCAATGGCACACACGCACTCGTACCGGGAAAGTTCCACAACTGACCAAAAAGGATCCTGAGCCATTTGTTGAAATTCACCCTGACGATGCTGAGGAGAACGGTATAGAAGATGGTAGTTGGGTTTATCTTGTTGGAAGGCGAGGGCGATGTTATGCGCGTGCGCGTGTTACAGAGACTATCAAACGTGGATTGCTCTTCACTCCTTTTCACTGGGGAGACCTGTTCCATGCTGAATCTAATTCCAATTATGTGACGAATTCAGCATTTGATCCAGTGTCTAAGCAACCTGAGTTGAAGTTCTGTGCAGTGCGGATTGAATTATAGAGTGTTATAGAAAATATGTTAATTAGCCGAAACCACCTTCTCTATAACCTCTTGAAGGTAAACATCTATCTCCAACTGTCTACGCGCTGCATTCATGGCAATCCGACTATACAATTCAGGACTCGTTTGGATCGTCAATTTTCCAGAGAATGGTTTTTTAGGAGATGTTCCTTGTTCTTCACAAACTTCAAAATATACCTCAAGTGACTTTTGCATTTCATTACGAAGTTCAGTTACAGATGCACCGTAGAATGTAATTACGTCTTGTGTATTTATCACTGTTCCGTGAAGAGGTTTATTTTCGAGTCGAAATCAACGACTCCGAGATAACCTTTGTACTCAATCATGATTAAAACCCAAGCTGCTTATCAACAACATTCTTTAATTCATCACCATTCAAATACCGTTCAAGGTTGTCCAAGAAAAATTCGGTGATGCGGCGCATGCGGTGCTGTGAACCTCCTGCAGCGTGTGGTGAAATGATAACGTTATCCATATCCCACAACGGACTGTCTTCAGGAAGCGGTTCGATTTCTGTTACATCCAATCCCGCACCTGCGATTTTACCAGCTTGTAATATCTCAATAAGGTCTGATTCATTGACAATTGGACCGCGTGCAACATTGATGAAATACGCAGTCGGTTGCATGGCAGATAGGTTTTCAGCATTAATCAGACCGCGTGTCTCCTCAGTCAAGGGACAAGCAATCATTACAACATCCACACGACTCATTACGTCTGTGAGTTTATCCATAGGCAACAGTTCATCAACATTTTCCGGTTTTTCCGTGCGGTAAGCATCAACAGCGATAACGTGCATGTCAAAACCTTTTGCGCGTTTTACCATCTGCATGCCGATACCACCTAACCCTACAATGCCGATATTGAAACCGTCTATCTCAATCATTGGAGATTTACTACCACCCCATTTGTGGTTATCTTGGTTACGCACAAAATGGTGTATACCTCGTGTTAAACCGAGCAGGAGCGCGTACGCTTGATCGGCAACGTGGGTTCCATACAGACCAGCAGCGTTTGTCAAAATTACATCGCTCTCACGTATTGCTGGATACATGTGCTTATCCATGCCAGCACTGGATGCTTGTATCCATTTTATATTTGGTAGAAGTGGGAATATGTCTTCACTACAGAACCCGAAGTATATATCGGTATCTTTACCCTCTTCAGCAATTTCCTCTCGTGAAGACGGTATGACATAGTTGTGTTCACTACTGATGATGTTATCTAACCGCTTTAATTGGTCATCTTCCACTCTATGTTGTAATAATATTTTCATATATTTCCTTTCGTGTAATGTTTATGATTTTTACTTACCAAGGTGGGGTTTCTGGCAATAATTCTTGAAATTTACTTAGTAATTCGTCTTCATAACTACCTGCATAATTCCCGTTGAAGAATCTATCTATGCCTTCGTCAAGGAAGTGTGCCCAAGATGTATCTTCAGCACCTGGATTAACAGGGAAAAACAGTGCGTCTACACTACGACCTGCTTTTAAATCACCCGGTGAATCACCAATCATTAGGACGTGGTTTTCTGGATACTTGTCCTTTGTTGTGATGGTGAGGTGTTCCGTTTTCGTTCCCATCTCTTGTCCTGCAATTAGGGCAACGTATTGGTCAATGTTGTGTTCGTCCCATTCCCGTATGAGTGCTTCATCAGGCGTTGCGGAAACCACAATGACATCTGCTTTTCCTTGTAGTCGTTGCAAGGCTTCACGGACACCGGGAAATGGGGGTAGATTGTAGACAATCTCAGCAACGCTTTCATTTACACCGAGACTCCATTGCATCACATGCTTCAATTCATCCTGTCTTTCACCAGATGCATTATCAATTGCTTCTTGGAGTGCTGGGTTTCCAAGTTTCGTTTCAGTTTCAGTCCATTCACGCAAATGTGGCAGTTGCGGAATTTCTAAACCCATCTTCTGGACAAGATCCATTTCCCGTAAATAATCAAATACAAGAAGGACAGCTTTAAACCGGTTTGTGCCACGCATTGTGGAGTAAAGGTTGACAAAATCCCATGCCTGATGAACTTGTCGTGAGATAGATGCTAACCCAAAATGTTTGACGACATTTACGCTGAAACAGTCGTTATGTTTGACTTCCATGCTATTGAAAACACACCCATCTGAGTCGATGCCAACAAAAAAATCGTGTTGAGGTTTAAAATCGTATAAAGCTTGTTGTGGTGCTTGAGCCATAAGTTCTCCTTTATTCAACAATTACTTCTGGACGGTTCTCTAACATCCATTCTGTATGGTATACCGTCGGTTCGCCATCATCGCCAACTATGGTGTTACCATCTGCATCTAATTTATTGTAGGTATGTGCGCCAAAATAGTCGCGCATTGCTTGAATTAGGTTAGCGGAAAGCCTACTATTTCGATAACTATCAAAATATGCTAATGCTGAACTAAACGCAGGAATCGGAACACCGAGTTGTGTGGCAGTGCTTACGACATTTCGCCAGTTAGGTTGCGCCGCTTCTATGGTACCACGGAAATAGGAGTCAAGTAACAAATTCGGCAATTCGGGATTTCGTTCAAATGCCTCTGCTATCCGATGTAGGAATTTTGCCCGAATGATACAACCACCACGCCAACCTAAAGCGATTTTACCGAGATCCAGATCCCAGTCATTTTCTGTACTTGCCTCGCGCATCAATGCAAATCCTTGTGCATAAGAGCATATTTTTGCGGCATATAATGCATCGTGAATAGCATTTAGTGCTGCCTCACGGTCACCATCAAAATTGCCAATAGGTCCATTGATTACCTTGGATGCGTCAACACGTTCGCTTTTTATTGCGGAGATACAACGTGCAAAAACCGCCTCTGCAATAGTAGGAGCAGATATTCCCAGATCAAGTGCAGAGATGCTTGTCCATTTACCAGTACCCTTTTGTCCTGCCTTGTCCAAGACAACATCCACAAAAGGAGTCCCATTCGCATCCCGTTGTGTAAAGATGTCAGCGGTAATTTCAATGAGGTAGGAATTGAGTTCGCCTTGATTCCATTCGTTAAAGACTTCGTGCATCTCATCTGCATTCATACCCAAGATGTTTTTCATGAGAG
This sequence comes from Candidatus Poribacteria bacterium, assembly GCA_009842375.1. Taxonomy (GTDB): domain Bacteria; phylum Poribacteria; class WGA-4E; order WGA-4E; family WGA-3G; genus MSPOR6. Next base: position 6,628 of record VYFM01000152.1, read on the forward strand.
AATACGCTTCACATATCAGTTGCATGTCCCCGTATTCAATGCCGTTATGTACCATTTTGACATAATGACCTGCACCGTTCGGACCGATGTAGGAACAACAAGGCGTGCCTTCAACTTGTGCTGCTATTTTGGTAAAGATCGGTTGGACGAGTGCATAAGCCTCAGGAGAACCTCCCGGCATCATTGCGGGTCCTTTGAGTGCGCCTTCTTCACCGCCAGAAATACCTGTACCGATGAATAGTATATTTTTTTCATTTAATTCCTGATGCCGACGAATTGTGTCATTGAAATTTGAGTTGCCACCATCAATAATCAGGTCACCCTTTAAAAGATGTGGTAGTAACAACTCAATGAATGCGTCAACAGGTTCACCTGCTTTAACCATTAATATTATTTTTCGTGGTGTCTCTAATTTACTAATGAATTCAGGTATGGAATGTGTTCCGATTATATTTTTACCCTTTGCTGATCCTTCAATGAAATCATCTACGCGAGAGACGGTTCGGTTAAAGACCGCAACTTCAAAGCCTTTGCTTTCCATATTCAGTGCAAGGTTCTCACCCATCACTGCTAATCCGATGAGTCCAATATCTGCTGTCAAATTCGTTTCCTCCAATCATAGCTTGTTTTTTTCATATCATACACTGCAAGAGCGAATAATGTCAACCGCAAAATAAAAGCAGTTGACATTCCTAATATCTGTTGAATGTTGTGTATGTCTATAGTGCGGTTTGGGTAGAGTATGTTAAATGAATGGAAAGATTGAGATATATGAAACTGTTTGTATGTTCTTATACAACTAACTCATAACCTGCCAAATTGGTTCGGCACCCTCTACACCGACAAGTTTTTGATCCAACCCACCGTGGAAGTAGGTGAGTCGATTCGGTTCAATACCAAGTTGATGAAGAATAGTTGCGTGTAGGTTTCTAACATGAAATGGGTCTATTGCAGCAGCGCTACCGAGTTCGTCTGTCTCACCAACACTTATGCCGCCTTTGATGCCTCCACCAGCAATCCACATAGTGAAGCCATACGAGTTGTGGTCACGTCCTGTGCCTTTGGCATATTCTGCTGTTGGTTGTCGACCAAATTCGCCACCCCATACAACAAGCGTTTCGTCAAGTAACCCACGTTGTTTTAGGTCTTTTAGGAGTCCGGCAATTGGTTTATCAGTAGCCTTTGCATGTTTGTTGTGATTTTTCTCTATACTGCTGTGTGCGTCCCAATTGTCATCGTTATGTGCTCCGCCAGAGTAGACTTGAATGAAACGCACACCACGTTCAACCAGTCTCCTTGCTAAGAGGCATTTTTTTCCATACTCTTCAGTTTCCTTCTCGTCAATCCCGTAAAGAGTTTTTATATGTTCTGGTTCACTATCTAAATCAACTGCTTCTGGAGCCGCAGACTGCATCTTATATGCCAACTCATAACTTGATATTCGCGCAGCGAGATCAGTGTTATCAGTCCGTTTGGAAAGATGTGTCGAGTTGTATTTCCGCAAATAATCAAGCAACCTTCTTTGCTCACTGTCTGACATATCATCAGATCGTTTCAAATTAAGAATCGGTTCCCCTTCTGAACGGAATACAGTGCCTTGATAAACAGCAGGCATATACCCGCTACTCCAGTTTTTTGCACCGCTGATTGGACCACCAGTTCGATCAAGCATTACCACATATCCCGGAAGATTCTCATTTTCACTGCCAAGCCCATAGTTTACCCAAGAACCGAGTGATGGGTGACCACTGATGATACGACCTGCATTCATCATCAGCATCGCTGAACCGTGCAAGGGTGAGTCCGCAGTCATTGATTTGATGAAAGCGATGTCATCAACGCATGTTGCAATGTGTGGAAATAGACCAGAAACCCACTGACCTGATTCGCCATGCTGTTTAAACTCCCATTTGGGACCGACAATACGACCTTTATTTCTCTCACCTCCACGGCCTTTTGTCTTTACTTGAACGGTCTTATCATTTAGCTTAATAAGCGAGGGTTTGTAGTCAAAGGTATCAACATGGCTTGGACCACCATACATGAACAGGAAGATTACACGTTTTGCCTTAGGCGTGAAGTGTGTGGGTTTAGGGGTAAGTGGGTTGCTGTAAGGTGTTATGCCATCTGCTGCGAATGCTTGAGAATTGAGAAAGCCATCTGAAGATAACAGTCCTGTCAATGCTAATGAAGCAAATCCACCAGCGATGTTACCGATAAATTCCCTACGGGTTTGTCCGCAGAAGGAACCTTTTGAATTTGTTTCTCTATTCGTCTTAGATTGTTTGTCCATAACATCTCCAGTCATAGAGTTTGTTCTGATAATTCTTTAAATT
>VYFM01000316.1 GCA_009842375.1 Candidatus Poribacteria bacterium
ATATTGCACTTTATTATGACTGCTGGAGTATTCTGATGGTAGATAAAGATGTTCAACTGATCAATAGGATTTTGTCAGGTGATGACGCCGCTTTTTCCACCTTAGTTGAAAAGTATCAAAAAGGGACTCACGCTTTTGCGTGGCGGAAGATTGGGGATTATCACTATGCTGAAGAGATAACCCAAGATGCTTTTGTTCAAGTATACAAGAACCTTGCGACACTCAGAAATCCTCATCAGTTTGCTGGATGGTTGTATGTGATTGTCAATCGTCTATGTCTTAAGTGGTTACAAAAGAAAAAAATGAAAGTTCAATCATTAGAGGACACCCCCATGGAAGAAATAGAACAATATTCATATAACGAGTATATATTGGAACAACGAGAGATGCATGCTAGAGAAAGTAGACTTGATATAGTTAAGAAACTTCTGGATAAACTCCCAGAAAGTGAACAAACTGTTACGACACTTTATTATTTAGGCGAAATGACAGCCAAAGAAATAAGTAGGTTTTTAGGCGTGTCGGTAAACACGATTAAGAGTAGACTTCGCCGAGCACGTATTCGTTTACAGGAAGAAGGGCTACCGTTTCAAGAAATATTGGGTTCTGTTCAATTCTCTACCAATCTTACTGAAAACATCCTGCAGCGGGTTGTTGATATAAAACCGGCACCTCCTCCAAGTGCCAAGCCATTGCTTCCATGGGTAGTTTTGAGTACTACTGCGTTTTTAGTTATGTTATTAGGTGTTGCCCCCCAATATCTTGACCGTTTTCAAACACCCTATAGTTTTGAGTCACAATCTGAACAGACAGTTGAAATTAGGGATGTCTTTGTTGTTCTTGACACAGATGTAAAATCGGCTAATCTAAATCAAGTAGGACGAACTGATACTGATGGCAACAGCAATGGTTCAAGTGCCCAAGTTTCTGACTCGGTTATAACATCTGATGAACAGGATTGGCACTTGCGGGAGTTACCCGAAGGCGTGAAAGCACGGATCGGTAGAGGATTCATAACAGGAAAAATATCGGTTTCAGGTGATGGGGGACGTATGGCGGTCCCGTGTAGTATCGGTATTTGGATATATGACACCAAAACGGATAAAGCACTTGATCTAATAAAGGGACGGACTGATTGGTTTAGGAGCGTTGCGTTCAGTCCAGACGATATACTGTTGGCAAGTGCGGGAGACGAAGTAGTCCAGGTATGGGATGCGCGCACCGGTATTGAACTTTGGACGATGCAAGGTCATAAGGACAGAACCACTGACGTAGCATTCAGTCCGAATGGTTCTCTGTTAGCAAGTGGAAGTGATGACGAGACCATCCGTCTATGGGATGCGCGTAGCGGCACACATTTTAGGACGTTGACGGGACATATCAGAGGTGTCACAAGCGTTGCGTTCAGTCCAGACGGCGAAACGTTGGCGAGTGGTAGTGCTGACAAAACGTTGCGGCTGTGGGACGTGCAGACAGGTGCTTTGGTGCAGACAATCAGTGGATATGAAACAGATGAAATAAATACCGTCGCGTTTAGTCCGGATGGAAAGACACTTGCGAGTGCGAGTAAGCACAATATCGCTCGTCTCTATGACGCGCAGACAGGCAAATTACGCTACATGTTGGAAGGACAAAATGGCTCAGATGGACATAGTGATGGTATTTATTTTGTTAACTTTAGTCCAGATGGGTCAAAATTGGCAACCGCAAGTCGAGATCGCACTTTACGTCTGTGGGATACACAGACGGGTGATTTGATACGGGTGCTCAATGGACACACGTCGCATGTCCTCAGCGTTGTATTTAGTCCAGATGGTAAGACGTTGATGAGCGGTGGCAGGGATAACGCCGTGCGATTGTGGGATGTGGATACTGGAAAAGAACTTCGGAAGATGGTAGATCATAGGCTGGGTTTGCTTAATGTAGCGTTCAGTCCGGATGGGAAAACACTTGCAAGCTGCACCTGGGGTAATACCGTTCGTTTATGGGATGTGCAAACGTGTACACTGCTTCAGTCAATAGAGGGACATACCGAGTCTGTTACAAGCGTTACGTTCAGTCCAGATGGACAGACATTAGCGAGTAGCAGTTGGGACGATACCGTCCGTTTATGGGATATGAAGACAGGCACAGCACTTCCGCCTTTGGTTGGACATAGTGAAGGGGTCCTGAGTGTTGCATTTAGCCCGGTTAGCAAAATTCTCGCAAGTGGAAGTTACGATGGGACTGTGCTGTTGTGGGATGTGCAAACAGGTAAACAGAGACATACGATGAAAGTGAATAGATCGTGGGTCAATAGCGTTGCGTTCAGTCCAGATGGTTCTGTGCTTGCAAGCGGTAGCTGGGATAGTACCGTGCGCACATGGGATGTGAATACCGGTACACCGCTTTTGACATTGAATACAGATCGGAGTTCAGTTAATTGTGTCGTGTTTAGTCCGGATGGGAAAATGCTCGCAAGTGGATGTCATAACGGGACCGTGTATTTATGGGACGCATCGTCGGGTGAACTGCTTCGGACGCTGGCAGAACCTCAAGGAAGGATCCATAGTATAGCGTTCAGTCCGGATGGAAGGATACTGGCAAGTGGGAGTAATGATAGCACTTTGCTATTGTGGGATGTGCGCGCAGGTACGCCTTTACGGTCACTAAATGCACATCGCGGTCCTGTTAAAAGCATAATGTTCAACCCGGATGGTAAGACATTGGCGAGTGCAAGTGGTTGCATCGTATTGCTGTGGGAAATATAGTTGGACCATTTCTGATTGATAAATTGTCATAATAAACTGTAGGTCGGACATCGCCATGCTCACTCCGACCTACAAGCTAAAGCTCTTTGTTCATTCAGAAATGGTATTAGATACTATACATCCAATTGGAGGGATTAACCATGAAAAACACTTTATTCGGCATAACACTAACCATATTGCTTCCTGTATTAACATCTAACCCAATCTCAGCAGAGATTGTCACAGACGGACTCGTAAGTTATTGGACATTCGATAAAATCAATGTTGTCAACAATACCTTAAAAGACGTTTGGGGTGAAAACCATGCGACAATCCACGGAAATCCTAACGCCGCTACAGGCATCGTAGGAGAAGCACTCAAATTCGATGGCAAAAACGATTATATTGACCTAACAACGCTCAGAGATTTTGGAGAAAAGTCAGGAAAATCCACCCTTGAAATATGGATAAAAACCACTAACAAAACGGATTGGATGACCCTGCTAAATACCAATGAACATGTGTGTCCGTACTGGGGAATTCAGATGAACGGCGTAAAAAATGATAAGGGTCTTTTTTTGTCAAATGGTGTGGTTTCCTTCGACCATAGCCTATCCAGTGAAGATGGTGAAGTATGTGGTTTTGGTGCACTCGCAGATTATGCACCCGTATTTGATGGGAAGTGGCATCAGATTGTCTACACACTGGATTTTGAGTTAAATGAAGATGGTGGACGTGGACACGAAAAGATCTATATTGACGCTGAGCTGAGACCAAGGTCAACATTCAATGTTCCTGCTAATTTCGGTTTCTCTCCATTCACAGCTCCTGTCCATCTCGGTGCGAGAAAACTGGACGATGAAGCACACAGTTTCTTCAAGGGATACATAGATGAAGTCCGTTTATATGAGCGTCCTCTGACAGCAAATCAAGTCATCCAGAACTATATTTCCAAAACACCTTACAACGTTGAACCTAAAAAGAAATTGACAACCTTCTGGGGTAAACTGAAACAATAATTGGAAAGATATAGTAACGTAAATCGTCAATTTATGTGCTAAGAGGCACAAACCCTATCATTTATGATATGCAATATTAAAAAACTTTAATTTGGAGGATATTTTATTATGAAAAGATATATTTTGGATCACATAGCGATTTTGACATTACTACTGACTTTAGGTGTCCCTATATATTCCTATGCACAAGGTCAGGTAAATGTTAAAGGTGGACCTATTCCAGAAGCAGAATGGATGGTAGATGTCGCCGGTGTTGGATTAGGCGAAGATCATTCTAATGTTGATACTTGGATTACAAAGTGGTATGGACCCGATGGTAATTATGAAAACAATGGAGGATTTGGTAAGAGTGCTCCAAAGGACTTAATTGATGAAGGGACAGATGGAAAATTAGACCAACTTAAACTTTCTACAGTGACTGGATTGAATAAAACCAAATCTGTTGATATCAATTGGCCGCTTAATGGCGGAAAACGAGGGTGGACAGTCTTTGAAATTAACCCCGAAAGTGCAAATAATACTTGGAAAGAAGGTGGAGAACCCAATAACTTTGATACCTATGCAATTTGTGTTATAGACGCACCGAAAACTATGAAATCTGTTATGTCTCCTGCTCATGATGATCACGCACAAATATGGATCAATGGTGAAAAATGGTATAATCATTCACAATGGACAGGCGGAACGAAAAAAGTTAACTACAACGTTGAAGTTGAATTGAAAAAGGGTGCAAATGTACTCTTGTTTAGATGCGGAGAAGGCGGAGGGAGTGCATACCTAAACCTTCATTTTGACGACGCAACTCACGATGCCGTTGATATTTACCCAGATCAGGCAGATGACAAAATAAGCTTCTTCAAAGAGATTACTGGCGCATTAGCAATTGAACCAACTGATAAACTAACAACAATATGGGCAGATATTAAACGATAAATATGTTCAGCTTTACATGGAAACTAGACACAATAACACGTGGAGGTTTTTTGATGTTTACCGATTTTAAACGCTTATTAATCGTAATGCTACTACTCAGCTGCGTTCTCCCTGCCTTTTCTTTTGAGCCTTCTGGTGGTGTTTTGATGCTGGATGGTGAGGATGACTACGCAATACTCCCTTTTGCGGAGCATGGATATATTATTCCCGCAGATGCACGCGAATTTACGGTGGAGGTATGGTTCTATCCGAAAGCTGAACCGGAGCAAGGAGTGTCAAATATTATTCTGAGCCAACAAGTTCGTTTCAGATTGAAGTCAAGTAATTGTAGGGTTCCACTCAGTAAGAAGGATCAAGTGTGTTCCTCTGGCGTAGTATTTCTTGAAGGCGGCGGAGCACACGGTATAAGAATCACTGATGCTGCTATCAAAAAGGATCAATGGAACTATATGGCAGTTATTTTCACGGAAAGTACAGTTTATTTAGCATACAATGATCAGATTCGTCGAGGAAAAAAAGGATTTATGAACGTCGTAGCTGGAAATCTGCGTCTCCCTGAAGGGTTTAAAAATTTCTGTGTGGGCGGATATGCTGAAGATGTACCAGTCCCAAAGGCTTACTTTCATGGCGAAATTGATGCGATAAGGTTTTCAAATATCGCCCGATATGATTTACCCGCCAAGGTAGGGATCTCGCCTTTTGATCCGCCACGCCGTTTATCAAGCGACGCGCACACGTTGGCACTCTGGGATTTTAATGATAAGGAAGGTGCAGATCGCTTTAAAGACACATCCGGGAATGAATATACATTATTCGGCATGAACGGTGCCACTACTAGTCGTGCACTTGCTGTCAATCCTGCTAATACTTCTACAACCACAACATGGGGAAAAATTAAATCGGAATAGTTATGATCTGACAGCAGCATGGTCGGATTGACTACCTCACATCCCATGAAGACTGTTTATCAGTTTGGAAAGTGTCTGTCGTTATGCTTGGAGTACCTCAGTTGTGTCACCTGCGTTATAGAGGTGTATAAGCGCAAAATAGCGTACAAACGATTTGGCACTCGGTAAAAGAGAATTAACCGGATTTTCAATCGTTTCAAGCATGGTATCAGTTGTTATGAAACTGGTATTTGGCCTTGGAACAGCATCCAATCAGGAGTCCCTGTCAAAATCCATTGTTGATTGTTGACATCAGAATCATCTTATCTTGTCCATCCTGGTTCAGACAAAGCGGGTCAGACAATTTCAACTAACGACTTCTCTTCAAAGCACCCCACACCGTCGGCAATTTTTCAACAGCCTCTACACCCAGACCGATACCAGATTCATAGTTGCGGACCACTTCTTCATGAGTCAAGGCACGGTCATAAATCCGCACCTCATCAAAAACACCTTCAAAAAACCGAGATGCCTCGCCCATACTATTCATAGCACCCAGAAAAATAGGGTGTCCATAAGCAACAAAATTTTGAGGAGATATACATAAAATAGAATCACTTCGCTGCTCCACGTCAATATAAAGTTGAAGGTTGATGCAATCCTCTAAATTCCCTTTAAAATGCCTGACTCTATCCTTATCTTCTTCAGTCACAGATTGTGTCGCAAACACAATCTGATGCCATTCACCATCCGACACAGTAAACTCTTTGCTAATGAGATCAGTATGACAATCGTTTTCCCTATTCATACTACGTTCAAATAGTATCCAACCTTCTTTCGTAATAATTCCGCCACGACCATCCTGAGGTGTCTTCGCATTGATAAGAATGCCAGTGCCTTGGTTAGACCCCGCACAACTTTTTTCAAGAACCCTATAGATCGCACTCCACTCTTTCTTTTGTGTCGTTTTAAACCATACTTCAAATGTATATGCACCGATTTGACTTCCAAAATTACCAACGTTGGGCAAGCTCACATAATCCCCATTTCCATCTAATTCAATGCCACTTTTTACATATCCATCATCAACTCTTTTGGGATCTCCGACAAGCGTTGCATCGTTTTCATTCCAAACATCCAGGACTTTTCCACCTCTAATTGTGCCTTGATCAAAAGTCCAATAACTTACTAATCCATCTGTTACGATAGTTTTAGTAGATGCAGTGACAGTGATGATCAAACCAACTATCATGATAGTCAACAGCATCACTATTTTTTTCATGACGATTCCTCCGTGTCTGTTTTGATATGATATTATACCATTGTATATATACTGTTCAGATGGAACGCGGATCAAATACTCTATTTATGATAGAACTTTTGGAATTTCAATAGGTGGCAAGTTAGATTAAATCGGACTTACGCAAAAACTTGATAAGGAAAATCGAAACATTTGTAACTTACCACATTTAATTTAAAGACACAGTATGAGGTTAGAATGGTTGCATATTATCAGGAATCACACAATTTCAAGAATTTTTCTATAACCATTCCTTATCCCTCAGTAGATATTATCCCTTCTGACTTAAGTCCCCCTGACTGGTTAAAAGAGGATAAAACCAGAAAATCAACGAATAAATCAAGTAATCCGTGGAAAGATTTTGAATTTACCGATCCTTTACTGGAAAATGGAATTGAGGTAGATGAAACAAATATAACCGCTCCGTCCTCTTACGATGCACTTAGAAAAGAAATGATAGAACGATACGGAGGGACAACCGAAGTTGAAAACTATATGCAGTCATGGCTAAAAGCCGTTTCAAATCCTCAAAACATGAAATATAAAGCCGAGTTTGCAAAAACAGTCCATCAATTAGTACCAACACCAGAAACGAAAAAGTCTATGGAAATCTTTAAAGCAATTGCACGATTTGGAATCGTTATAGACAATATGCTACACCTGCACAAGAAGATGCAAGATTTAAAGATGTCCAAAGATTTTTTGTGGGTAGGGCGAATCACGCAGAAGCATTTAGAGAGCTTAGAGCGTTTGATCCAAAACGATCTGCTGAATTTGAAAAGTTTATTTTAGAGCAAGCCAAGAACGATCCAAGCATGGCTTCTGACAAGATAAGAGACGATATAGTGAAGTCATATCAAACCAAGTGAAATGGTCCGGATAATTCTCGTGCTTTTTGCTATCCTTGTCGGCTTACTTTCACCTATCCTCTACGGATGGGAGGAACTCGTTTTGACTGTGGTGATTGTTCCGTTTTTCCCTATTAAATTCAAACAAGACAATGACATCTCCGATAAAATATTAAGTTGACTTAATTGAATCGTTAAGTTTTAATGTGAAATGGCCTGGTTAATTTTCATAGTTTTTGCTCTTATTATCGTGAATCTCCCTATCCCTGAAATATTTGTAATTATCATTCTCATTGTGTCTTGGCTGATTTTCGCCTACATAAGCGCACGGAAAGGTTGACTTCTCTGATTTGACATACTCCCCCGCCAAAGTGTGAAAGATTCTTAGGTCCCTCACACGGGGTAGATTTCGGAGAACTTAGAGTGTTTGATCCAAAACGTCCTGCTGAATTTGAGAGATTTTTACTTGACCATGCTAAAAACAATCCAAATATGGACTATGATAAGATCAAAGACGATATAGCGAAGTCATATCAAAACAAGTGAAATGGACTGGTTGATTTTAATAGTTTTTTCCATTATTCTCGGAGTTATTCTCGGGTTCCTTGATCCCCCGAAAGTATTGGGATACGCCATTATAATTGTGGCGATAATGATTTTCATCTATGTATTCCCAGGCAAAAGCAAAAAAGACAATGAATGAAACTAAGCAAATCCAATTTTGCCTTGTATAACAATCCTTAAAACTCAAGGACATCCAACCTCGTTTACGGTAAAAAAAACAAGAAACACTATAGGTGAACACATCATGCAACACTAAATGTTTCAGTGTATCCGTTCACATCTATTGTATATTCTCCTGGTTTGCAGTATCCGAGAAAGATCATATCAATATAGTATGGACTTGCAATAGAACATTCAACTACACTTACAACGCTACTTACCGTTACTGTCTGTTTGATCTCAATAGAAATTGTGTCTCCATCCGAATAAATTGGATACCTATCAAATACATACGGCATCATATCATAATCTATCTCATAGTCTTCTATGCATTTATCTTTTAATGTTCCAGTAACCAAAACGGAAATGGCAAAAACGTCCGGAGCGTTCGGTAGATCTATTGCTATAGTGTATATTTCAATGTCTTTGATGGGCATTAATTCAATTGTCTCTCGGTTGCATCCAATTAGATTCGCGGCGATCAAGATGGTAAACACTATTACTG
>VYFM01000110.1 GCA_009842375.1 Candidatus Poribacteria bacterium
ACAGGCCGGGGGCGGCGAACCGGGCCTTCGAGATTCTCCGCGCCATGCTCGGCACCGCCCGTCAGTGGGGCGACATCGGGGAGGAGGTTCCCGATGCCTGCGCCAATATCGTGCGCAATCCCCGAAAGCCCGTTGCCCGATACCTCGATGGGAACGAACTGGCCCGGCTGGGCGAGGTGCTGGAGCGGCACCGGAATGAACATCCCTGGGCGGTGGCGGCGATTCGCCTGTTGACGCTGACCGGAGCGCGCCTGTCCGAAATCCTTCACCTGAAATGGGACGAGGTCGGGGATATTGATGAAGACGGTGTCAGCGCGCGACTCGGGGATTCCAAGACCGGGCCGAAGACCGTCTGGCTCGGGCCGGAGGCGGCGAGCCTGCTGGCGGAACTTCCCAGGACAGAGGGATCGGAACGGGTGTTCCCAAAAGAACTGACGCCGAACCGACTCTACATGTTCTGGACCGGCATCCGGGACGAGGCCGGGCTCCCCGGCCTGCGCATCCACGACTGCCGGCACACCTGGGCTTCGCAGGGGGTTATGAACGGGGTCGGACTGGCCACTGTCGGCCGACTGCTGGGGCACCGTCGCCGAGAGACCACGGCGATCTACGCCCATCTCGACGACGGGGCGTTGCGGGACGCTGCTGCCCAGGCTGCGACTGTAATTGCCAAGGCGATGGGATTCCGGGCCTAACCGCCACCTATACCGGAGGAGGTGGACGGAGAAACTTTGGAGGTCATGCCGAAGTATCCGAAACCGACGGAAACGGTTACGACAGGAAATTCCAGGACGCTATTCTGGGTCAGGTCAAGTGATACCGGAGAATCCGACGAACCCGAACCAAAAGCCGGAATGGTGAAGTCCAAACGGCTTCAGGCAGTCTACTGGTTGTGAATTTCCACACTTGGCCTGGGTTTTGATGAGCAGGAAAGGCTGATGAGATTACTCTCTTTCGGAACGATGCCCAATAAATTAACTTTAGCCATGATGAATAGGATGGAAGCGTGTCTCATAGTCCGTCCAGAGATGATCGACTGTCGCCGGGAGTCCGTCGCCTATCCCTTCGGTTCGATCAAGCAGTGAATTGGCCAGGGGCGTTCCTGACGCATCAGCTCGATAACGTCCGCGTGTAGTAGAGTCTCACCGCCCTAGCCTAAAACCTGCAACGGTCAATCAATCTGGTAGATATCCTCGTTGTGATCGCTGCAGTAGTTGTCTGAATCCCTATTGTTCACACTTCCAGGCCCTAAATCAGATCGAATATGACCGTCTGTAGGTCATGAAAGTCCTGCATGCGACTGAACATCCGAAAATCCTGCACTGCCAATGTAAACACGCTGCGGTACTCACGCCTCAGAACTGCCGGATCAGTGGCTCACAACTTGGAATTCACACACGATCAGAATATGCCCTTGCCCTCGCCTGTGACGGATAGTTGTGCATATTAATCTACACATATTCAAACTCATATGTTATTGATATATATAATATATATCGTTTATTTTCAAAATCACATGAACTATAAATTCCAGACAACTTTGCTGTGAAGAAATGTATACTTAATACATACCCGAACTCGATAATTTCACTTGGTTACGAGAATATGTTGATGGCCGACAGGTGTTCATCTGAATAATGTGGCGACGATTCACGTTGCATCGGAAGTCACCATGAATCTGGGCATATTTCTGGAGAGATACAGGATTTCCGGTAATTCACCCTCGGCAGCCAGTCGTATCTATCAGGCAGAATTACAAGCATACGAAACCCCATACAAGATCCAAGGTGAGTACGAGAACAATGTTGAACAACCGGGTATACAACGTAAGCGGATATCGGCTCCTTCTGTCACAGGCGTAGTGCGGCTGGATACGCGCGCCATTGTTGAGTTTGAAGGTGCTGACCAGATGCAGCTTCAGTTCCTAAATACGCCACATCCGGTTGACGAAGCTGTGGCTGGTGTACATATGTCGCGCCATGGATTCGCACGACCAATGGGTCGCTTCGTCCATATCCCATCAATGCGGCGTTCAGTTATACATTCTAACAAGTAAGCAATGCTACATACGAGGCAATACGCTAGAACCCCAAGTGTCAGTGGCGCCAAAGACCAAAAATCTGATGATTCTCGTCGTCGCATCCTTGAGAAGATTCTGCGAGAAGTTAATGATACTGTGCCATTTCGGAATCGTTCCGATCTCTCTTCCTTCGTAAACTGGAAAGGCAACGCCGATTCTCCGATACACCGATGGTTGCGCTACCGCGAAGCCTACTCTCCCAATCTGATTACTAAGCTCGGTTTGGGCGACAATATTTTGGACCCGTTTTGTGGTTGTGGTTCCATCCTCATCGGCGCAGCCGAGAATGGAAACACGGCTACCGGTATCGATATCAACCCGCTGGCAATTTTTGCAGCAAAAGTGAAGTTGACCCCACTCTCGCGCACGCAGCTTACGGCAGTCCAGAAATACGTTAACAATCTCGATTCCAATACTGATTCAGCGAAATGCTGGCCGATACCTGAACTTTCAATTGCATCGAAAGTGTTTGAGCCGACTATCCTCGAAACACTGCTTCGTATCAGGTCTCTGACCGAATCGACTTTTTCTGATGATAAGGAGTGCCGTGATTTCCTTCACTTGGCATGGGTCGCTATCCTGGAGAAGGTCGGCAGCTATTTCAAAGAAGGTAACGGAATCAAGTACCGTAATAAAAAGCGTATGAAGACGGGATACACTCATCGGCCAGAAGGACAGTGGCAGCTAGAGCGGTTTGGGAGCGATCAGAAAAAATTCACGTTGGAGACATTTTGTGATCATGTACGGATGATGTTGCGAGATGCTCGTTTCTGGAGAAAGGGAGCTTGGCGAGATCAAGTCGCGATAGAAGGAAGTGTGCTAGAGATGGACCGGCTCCTGCCGGACCGGAAGTTTGATTCCATTGTGTTTAGTCCCCCCTACGCCAATAGATTCGATTACTTTGAATCAATGAAAGTCGAACTGTGGTTTGGCGGCTTTGTCGATTCCTACGAATCAATAAATCGATTCCGTAAGGCGTCACTTCGGTCGCACCTCGGTGCCGATTTAAACCGCTCGTACCGCTCCGTCGCTAATTTGGAACGATTTATTACGCTAATGGACCAAGATGCCAGCAGTTGGCGGATGGGTGTACCAGATCTTCTAAGGGGATATTTTGACGATATGCGCGTTACACTCAAACATTGTAAAAAGCTGATTACGGGTGGGAAATGCTTCGTCGTCGTTGGCAATTCGGCATTTGCAGGCGTCATTATCCCAACCGACGTTTTGTTGGCCAACTTGGGCTTGGAGTGCGGTTTCAAGAAAGCGGAGATCCTTTTAACTCGCCATCTGACGGTTTCGCCCCAGCAACGTAACAAGCTGCAGAACCTGGAAAACAATATGCGCGAGAGTGTCGTGGTGCTTTCGTGATGGTACTTTTGTTGAGTATCTAAGTGGCACTGTCACAAACCGATTTGTTCGGTACATTGGATACAGCTGCAAGGTCTGGTTCCGAGAGAGACCAGTTGTTCCGTGAAGTTCAGTCTTTTCCAACCTTCGACGCTATTGGAAATGGCGAACTGTTCTCACTCTGCTTGAGCAACAAGACAACGGCCCTTACTCACGGCATGCATCGCTTTCCAGCGAAGTACATTCCGCAGATACCGGGATGGGTAATGGGGCAGTTCGCGCAGAAGGATGATGTCGTGTTAGATCCTTTTTGCGGTTCAGGTACCACCTTGGTCGAAGGGCTTCTCCGTTCTGGAAAAACCATTGGTCTGGATTGTGATCCCCTCGCTTGCATGATATCGCGAGCGAAAACCGCCGCTGTAAATCCCGCGAGAATTAGGAAACTTGGTCTTGATCTGCGTCAAACCTGGAAATCTCCCGCTACGCAGTTGATACCCCCCATGCCGGATCTGACCAACTTTGATCATTGGTTTTCAAGGAATACCTGGGGAAATCTACAGTCGTTGTTTGCATCCATTGTTGCGCTAGATGCGACTGCCGAGGAATTAAATTTTCTACTGTGTGTCTTTAGTTCGATAATCCGACGGGTGTCCAATGCCGACGATCAATCGCAGAAGACTTATGTATCGGGAACGCTAAAAAAGAATCCTCCTGAAGTTGAAGGACTCTTCTACAGGGTGTTGGAGAAGGCTCTCGACGGTTTGGAGGAACTTGCACTTCTTCGTAGTCCATCTGCCGAAGCAATCGCTATCCAAGGAGATGCCACTGATATTCAACTTCCGAACCAGTCCGTGGACCTGATTATCACCAGTCCACCGTACCTTGACTCAGTAGACTATATGTACAATTTTATGCTGGAGTACTTCTGGCTTGGGCCGATGCTAGGAGTCCAAGATCGCCGGACATTTAACCAGATGCGCCGCGGAGTTACAGGGGCGAAGAATCCCTTAAGCAATTCAACACCCTCGCTTCCGAAATCCTTGGAAGATCTGATTTCTGAGGTGGATATGACTCCTCACCGGGTTGCCGCCATTCGCGCCTATTGTGACAATATGGCACGCCATTTTCACTCTGCAGCAAAAACCCTCAAGCCTGGAGGATTTTATTTTCTGGTGATAGGCAACAGCCGGACGGGCAAAGGTGTGCTGCCGATGCACGACTCCCTGACCCGGCTCGCTGCAGATGCCGGATTCATCTTCGAGAAGGCGTTCGGCTACCGTATCCGACGGCACTACATGAAGTTCCCGCGATCCGGAAGGGGAGGCATCATAACGATGGACTGGGTGATTGCACTCAAGAAGACACAGAAACCTGCTCCCTACCCAGCCCGGCTACCGCTGCCTGATTTCACCCTTCGCCATGACGAGGTAGCAAATTGAGCCATGCCGGGGCCTCTTCAAATTAAAGACTTCTGGAGGGTAAACAGTTATGGATACCCGAACCCCTTCAGCACCAACGTTAGGTCTCAAGAAGCATGGGCTACATTCGACTCTTTTTACCAAAGAGACCAAGATTCCTATAGTTCGCTCAAGACTTACTGGGCATCTCATAAAGCCCCACGTAAACTCAACAAACATGCTGTGGAAAGCTGGAAAGCAACGTTTGAGGAATTCGGCCTACTCTATGTCATTAGCCGTTCCAACGAGATAACAATCACCCCAGCAGGGAAGCAGTTTCACGCTGCAGCCGAACAGAATAATGAACAGGACTTCGTCTGGATCGGACTTAACCTGTTGTTTCGATATCCGGTGAAGGGACCGCCACGTGGGCGTAAAAAAAGCGCGGCTCACAGCAATGCCGATATACTGCCATATCGCTTCCTTTACTCTTCGATGCGCGATCTGGGAGGTTACTTCTGGTGGACCGAGTTGGAGCGAATCTTGTGCCGGGTGTTTTTAACCTCGGTGGCTGGAACCGCGATTGACACAATCCGAAATTTACGAGTAAATCCTTCTGAACTCAACAGATATCCACTTCCTGTAGATAAAACCAGTGGCGCTTTCTACAATTCGCTAAATCAGGTAGCAAACCATGCTGGAATGAATCATCTTGTTCTCGAGCAAGACAGCGAAAGCGAACACTACGGGCGAAACGAGAGCAGGAGAAGGCACCTAATCAAGCATGACTATCTCTCACTGGTATCGGCTGCGCTGGGCGACTCGAAGAACCCAACTGATTGCGATTCCAGTGCGTTGTTTGTAGACCGCCTTCCCTCTGCTCCTGACTTCACTGAGGAACAGTCATATTTTGACTATCTCGGGGCAGCCGTCCCGAGCCTCTCGGCTACGAAAAAAACAGCCACACCGGAAGAGATTGTTCTTGGCGGCGACACCGTATTCGTGCTGAAGTCGGGGGAGCACTTCGAGTCTGTACCCAAGACCAACCACGAGAGAATCATAAAAGGCAAAGCACACACGCTATGCCGAATCGCTCGCAACCACCGAGTGATTTTGTCCACGGACGTGATGTGGACCTACCTGGTCGTTGGCAAAGATCTGACAGGTCCGACTGAGTTGAGGCTCTCGCTTCGCCGTGCTCGACCAATCACCAACATTGAACCGATCAATACGCTCTTTGGAGATGACAATGCCTGATGTAGACGAGGCAACGCTGGTGGACCAGGGAGCGATTCCCCCCAGCGAATTTCACAACAAGATCGAACGCATTCGTGAGATCTCTGACTACGACATCGACGTACCACTCGACTTAAGCGAACGTCTAAACAAAGCAACGCAGGATTTGTTAATCGCGCCCGAGACACTTCGAGCCGCTGCAGCGGCGGTGCAAGTGGGGCATATTGTCCTGCAGGGACCTCCAGGAACTGGCAAATCGAGTCTTGCGCGGGCACTCTGCGAGGCGTTTCAGGTATCAACTCTTCCTGTGACCGCACACGAAGACTGGACAGTGTTTGATGTCATCGGTAGGCTCGAACTTCGGCTTCATGCTGACCGCAAAGAAGAAATTGTGCCAGTTAACGGGTACTTCACGGAGTCCGTCGTGCGCTGCGCAAACACAATTGTGAGACATTTCGATGATCCAGCGGAGCCGCAAGCGGAATGGCTTCTCATCGACGAACTGAATCGCGCAAATATGGACCGCGCTTTTGGTGAACTTTTTTCAGTGCTCGGCACAGACGCAGTCTTACCCATAACCCTTCCACACCAGCGCGAAGGTAATCGTAATCTTGTTATTCCGCGACGTTTCCGTATTGTTGCAACGCTCAACTCCTTTGATCGACAGTTCGTGAACAATCTTAGTCAGGCCATCAGACGACGTTTCACGTTTATCACCGTAGGAATTCCGGATAAACGTCCAGATAATATTGCTTGGTCAAGTGCAGGAAATCCCGCCACACTTGCCATTCAGGAATTCCGGATCGTGGTGCAGAGAGTTGCAGAAAGAGTAGCCAAACGTTTGACATCGCTGGATGCCTCAAAAACTCAACAAATGACGGACGATATCCAGGGACGACTAACTGGCCCACTTGTACTGCAGGTCACTCAGCTTTTCGACCTTATTGAACGTGTGCGCTATGCCGGACCTGAACAAAGCACTCCCCATCTACCAATTGGTACGGCACAACTCATTGATACAGTAGAGTTATTCGTCCTGCGCCTGAGTCAGGACGATGTCTCAGACGAAGAGGCGGGAGACATACTCGACTGGGCAGTCTCTGTCAAAATCGTTCCTCTCTTTGAAACAGACGTTGTGGCACCGGATGTTCTGAAAGAATTCGCGGGGACGTTGACAGCCCCTTTTAATAAAGCAACGCGGAGGGAGCTGCTCGGAATCACAGCGGCTGGGATGCACTTTGTTGAGTGAGGTTGAATCGAATCGCCGTTTTGTTCGCGAGGCACTACCTCTGCTTTCATCATATCTCTATTCCGAACAAGTGGAACTGGAGCCAATTAAACTCCAGGTAGGGAACGAGGACGAGGATGAATACCAAGAATTTGCGGACCTGCTCAGGATGAGACACGCCTTGGCCTGCGGCCAGACACTCAAGCCGATCATCGAAGCGATCAAGAGGGGAGTTTCGCAATCTTCAGAAATCGTGCGTGCCGAATCGAAAGGAGCGATCTTCGGACGCCTGGATATACCACTCTATCTCAACAGCCGTGGAACGAACTTGTCCTGGCCACGGGCGTTTCCAGTGCTCATCGCCAAAGCTACAGCGAACACACCAGAAAATCAGCTCGTCGTTGATACACTACGCCAACTTGTTCGTCGCCTCAACGCAACGGGAAATCTCGAAGCAAGTGCAGAACGCAGTAATTGCATTAGTTTGATGCGTTGGGGACGAGAGCAGTTGCATTCGGTACCGTGGAACAGAGTAATTCCAGTGCAAATTGCTGAGCGCCTTTATCTCGAGTCAGAGAACCGTCTCAGGAAGCGGCAGACAGGGAATGAACCTGCCTATGGGCGATTTCTCGACTGGTACAAGCAGTGGTCATTCGACGCATCCCGAAGTAGCCCGGATGAATTGGAGAATCTGGTAGATTTAATTTTGGCGTTTCCCTCCGCTAGCTTTTTTTACGATAGGGTGTTCGAAATTTGGTGTCTCCATAAGTTAATTGAGTCTTTTCGTCGTTGCGGTGCTGTGATCACTGACGGTCCACGACCGCTTTTGGAACGCTTAAACCGCCCTATTTACGCCATAAACTATGAAGGCTACAAATCAAATATCTGGTTTCAAAAGGCGCTGCCAACCTCCGAGGCGAGGTGGGCTTATGTGGAATCGAAAAGGTCTCTGATCGGAATTCCCGATATCACCGTCATTGGCAGCGATGGTCGACGCCTCTTGATCGACGCCAAACGTCGTGAGGTCCGGAGTCCAACGAGATCCGAAGAAACCTACAAGATGCTTGGCTATCTGGAAAATTTCAGGAATCTCTTCCAGAAGACTCCGTTTTGTGGTGCCCTCTGCTTCTTATCCAGCACTGACCTATTTACTGAAGTCGCCGCCGACGGAAATCACCGTATTGTATTAATAGGTGCTCATACCAATAATCCAAAAATATGCGCATTCGGAGGTCGGATGGATACGCTTGTTTCGGAATGGCTTTCGCAGCGACAGTTTAACGACACTTTTGAAGGAATCTCAGTTCCAAATCAACTGATGTAACATGTTTGAATCAGGAATCAATCCGAAGCGATCATCTAACTTGGAAATATCGCATGCTTCATAATTTCAGGATCCTTTACAAGCATATGAAGGCAAACGATACGACTCACTAATTTATGCCAATACAAGGGAAAATAAAACATTTTTGGCCATCTTGGCCACAATGATTCATCGATTTCAGAAAAAGATTTTATTGTACGTTTCAAGAGTATATATATACAAATTAGCGACATGACGTACTTCATTAATATCCTCATGATCCAGCGGCATATGGTGCACATAAACCATGCTTTGTG
>VYFM01000285.1 GCA_009842375.1 Candidatus Poribacteria bacterium
CGGCTGACACCCTTACCAAACCAAAGAAATTAATGGAATCCTCTATTTACAGACCAATAGAAAATGCAAAATCGTATATAATAAAACATCAAAATAGAGATGGCGGTTGGCCCCTTTTACCTGGCGAAAAAAGTGATGCAGAAGTTACTGCACTTGCTATTTGGGCGTTAACCGATGCAGGGTGGGGTACCGGATCACGTATTATACGGAGTGGAGTCAGATATTTAAAAAATCAGCAACGTGAAGACGGTAGTTGGAGCAACAATACCGCACACACTGCTTTTGCACTAATTGCTCTGGCAAATGCTAAAGCAGATGCAGATACACAATTCAACGGATTGCAGTGGCTCAGAAATGCACAGAATCCAATTGGGAGTTGGGGACGTAAAAGCAAGGGACCAGGACATATACTCTATACATCCGCGACACTTGTCGGATTCAAAAAACTCGGTTTTACAGAAAGGCATTTTAAACCTATTCTTCCAAGTTTAGAATGGCTTGCTGAACAGAATAATTTTGAAAATGTTTGGAATCTCCCTGGCGGAACCCAGTCGGATATCTATGTGACATCTTGGGTTTTGCATGGTATGTCACCTGACAGAAAATATGATCAAAATATCTATAATCTTGATGAACAAGTTGCTTGGATAAAACAATTTCAAAACAGAGACGGTGGATTTCCCAGATTTAAAGGTAGACCGAGTGATCCGGAAGTAACTGCTACAGCCATTATGGCATTTGCCGCATACAATGACCCACTAAATACGCGCCGCGTTGCAATTTCCTATCTGACAAAAGCACAAGAAGCGGATGGAGGTTATAAAAGTAGTATTCCCATAGAACTCAAATCACCTACTGCGAATTTGCAGACCACCTGTTTCGTTTTAATTGCTATATATACAAAAACAGGTAGTGAACAATAGATATGTGGATATGTTACCAGATGTCGTTATTCGATTTCATTTTCCCGGTCGCGACCGGGAGGTCGCTCTTACAAAAAAGAAGAGGGTAACAAGTAGGACATTTATCAGAATCATTAACTTTAACCATGTAATACCATTTCTAATTGATAAATCGTCATAGTAAAATGTAGGTCGGAGTGAGCGTAGCGAAGTCCGACGGACAAGATAATGATCCTTTGTCATTTAGAAATGGTATAAAATTACTACTCACTATATCCAATTAATAACATAAGTGAAGGAGATTATATTATGGCGCAAAAACCCAATATCCTATTTCTTCAAAGTGACGAACACAGTCCACATGCTATCGGATGTGAAGGGAACGATATTGTCCAAACGCCACACCTTGATAGACTTGCCGAATCTGGCAACTACTTTGATGCGGCATACTGCCAATTTCCACTCTGCACACCCTCCCGAATGTGTATGTTAACGGGAAAATATGCACATCGGTGCTCCGCTTGGAATAACGGCTCGATCTTGTTTCCTGAACACTTGACGATGCCAGCACATTTCGCAGAACACGGTTATTCAACAACGCTCGTAGGCAAGATGCACTTCGGTGGTAAAGAACAAAACAACGGATTTCAAAATCGTCCGTACGGTGACTTGCGCGGGAATGCGGGACATCAACGCGACCCACTAAGTGGTAACCGTAACCGCACGAAGGATGCTGGTGTCACAGAAATCCCAGCGAGTCTTTTACAGGAACGCGTGATTAACGAAGAAACCATTGAATACTTAAGGTCTCATCCAGATGACCAACCGTGGTTTTTGCTTGCAAGTTACAGTCGTCCTCACTTTCCATTGACTGCTCCGAAAAGGCTACTTGATAAATACTACCCTGACAATGTAGACATGCCTAATATCCCACCAGGACATTTGGACCAGACACATCGTTTTGCGGAAGGGTTACGCAAGAACTTTAACACTGCAGCTATTTCAGAGGAGGAAACACGAAAAGCGCGTGCAGCATACTATGCCTGCTGTGAATTCCTTGATGAATGTGTTGGTGATTTGCTGACTATCTTGGAACGTGATGGTCTATTAGATAATACAATTATCGTTTATACCACTGACCACGGTGAGATGGCAGGTGAACATGGACAGTGGTGGAAATCCAGCTATTACGAAGCGGCAGCACGAGTTCCACTCATTATTTACGATACCCGTTCAAAAGATACACACGGCAGGCGCGTCAACGCTCCTGTTGAACTGAACGATCTCTTTCCCACATTATGTGCAAGGGCAGATATACCTATTCCTAATGGCTTAGACGGTTCGGATCTGTCGAACCTAATGTCAGGAAATGCTGAAGGTTGGCGAAATACTGCAATCAGCGAATATTGGGCAACGCAAACAACAGGTCCAATGCGTATGTTGAGAACACCTCAATATAAATATGTCGCTTTTCCTGAGGATGAATCTATCTTATTTGATCTGGAAAATGACCCTGATGAATTTGAAAATCTAACAGGTAAATCTGAAGTAAGCGACATAGAAGCATCTCTACATAAACAACTTATGGACGGGTTTTCGTGGGAAGATGTCCAGAAACAGAAAGAAATAGATAAAGAACGCAGCAAAGAGTGGACAGCACCGTGGGGAAGAGGCACACCAAATGCCTATACTTTACCCGACGGTAGAATTGTAGATGCTGAGCTTTGTCTGTATAATCCTGTCCTTCGTGATGAAACTTCAGGTGAATAAGAAAGGAAATATTAGGTGGCAGGTGTATAGCGCGGTAGCAAGAAAACGGCTTAACACCGCGCCCTACAGTTCATTTCATCAAAGACGTATGAACCACTATACATCGTAGGAAACTTCAAATATGCCTCGCCGCCCAAAAATTCGTTTCTCTGCTGTCCTTGTCGGTCTCTTTTTAGTAGGGGCTATGTGTGCAATCACACCCTACAATAACTATTTTTTAGAGAATTCAAGGATAGCGGGAAACCACCTACCTGTCGGTTCAATCTTCGGATTGCTACTTCTTGTCTTCATTGTCAATCTCCCCTTACGTTTCCTTACCCGTAGCAACCGATTTTCTCTCTCTGCCCTTGAGTTGACTGTGATCTGGATGATGATCATTGTTGCGGTCGGTATCCCATCAATGGGATTGCTACAGTTCCTAATTCCCTGTCTCGTAGCATTACGTTATTTTACAACACCCGAAAACGATTGGGGTGAAACACTACAACCCCATATCCCAGATTGGTTAATAGTTACTGATACACATGCAGTAACAGATTTTTATGAAGGACTTTCGTCAGGGGGTGGCGTGCCGTGGTCACCTTGGATCAAGCCTTTACTTATCTGGGGTCTATTTGTCCTCGTGTTCTATTTCACAACGATATGTCTATGCACAATCCTACGCAAACAGTGGATAGAACGTGAACGGTTTTCATTTCCCTTAGTTCAGATTCCTGTGCAACTGGCAGCTGAACCTGGACAGGATTCCCTTCTTAACGCATTTTTCAAGAACAAACTACTCTGGGTAGGTATGACCCTGCCATTGCTAATCCATTTTCTCAATGGAATGCATGCTCATTTTCCAAATGTCCCTGAAATTCCGTTGCTATTTAATATACATCGTGCTTTTACTGAAAAACCGTGGCATACACTTGGCATGTGGCCAGGAATGAACATTGCTATCTACTTCTCTGTTATCGGTGTAGCAGCATTGTTAACGCTTGAAGTATCGTTTAGTCTCTGGTTTTTCTTCCTCTTTTTCAAACTCCAATATATAATCATGAATGCAACAGGTTTCGGAATCGGACCTTGGGTCAGTTGTAGTCGACAAGTGATGGGAGGGTATCTTATATTTGTACCTGCTGTTTTCTGGGGAGGACGTGAACATATCAAATCTATTCTAAGGAAAACGTTCGGTATGCCAAGTCAGCAGGTAAATGCTTCAGGAGAAAGACGATTGATAGATGACTCCGATGAACCTATCCCGTATCGTTTGGCACTACTCGGTTTTATCTTTGGATTTATCACACTTGTTGCATTTTTTATGATTGCTGGCATTACAGGTTGGGTTGCTGTTGTCACACTTCTTTCAATCTTCATTACCTCTGTTGTATTGTCGTGGATGGTGGTTAACGGTGGATTGCTGCTTGTACAAGCACCTTTCTTTCCATCAGACTACATGAACTTTACAATCGGCACAAGTGCAATAGGACAAAAGAGTCTTGCTGTTCTCAGTTTCCAACGCGGTTTTCTGCGTGATTGGGGAGAATTTATGATGCCGAACTTCCTACACAGTTTCAAGGCATCAGATGAAGTCAATCTTGCCCGACGACGTATTGTGCCAATACTCGCTGTTTCAATTATTGTTGCTGTTCTCGTTTCTGTCTATGCCTCTTTGACACTTGTCTATGACAGAGGTGCTTTGTTTCTACAGAGTTGGTCCTATGTCGGTGCTCCACGCGGATACTTTAACCGAATGAATAAAGTCATCCAATTTCCACTTGAAACAAATTGGCTTGAAGTTTATAGTATGATTGCTGGGGCAGGATTCACAGGCTTTATGTTATGGATGCGTCAAAGTTTTGTATGGTGGTCATTACACCCGATTGGATATCTATTAGGTGCTACCTATCCTTCGTTTCACCTGTGGTCATCTATTTTCTTTGGATGGATGCTAAAATACATTACACTCAAGTTTGGTGGACCATTGATGTATCGGAGGTTGCGTCCAGTTGCATTTGGATTAATCTTTGGTGAATATGTTATGGTAGGAATCTGGATGGTCGTTGGTTTCTTTAGTGGAATTGGTTATCATGCACTACCCCGTTGATATTGTCTGAACAATAAATTATGCAAATATACGATAATCCACTCAGTACACAATGGAAAACACGTGCCAAAACGCGTCACACGGTTGCAGGTATACGCACATGGCACGTCAATCTAAATCCACGTGCTATGCCGACACTCGGTTTTGCAAAAGGTAATATTCCGGGACAGACGAAATCCAATAATGTGCATGTTGATTGGCGTGGACCTTTCGCTGCACAGGCAGGTGCATTAATCGTTGAAATTACGACTGATAAAGGACTAAAAGGATACGGTCTGGGTGGTGGTGGACTTGCTGGAGCAATGATTATTGAAAAACACTTACAACACTTTGTCCTCGGACGAGACCCCCTTGATGTAGAGGAGATTTGGGAACATCTGTACCATATTACATCTATCTATGGACGGCGCGGACTTGTCATTTATGCGTTGAGCGGGATAGAACTTGCTCTCGTTGACCTATGCGGTAAGATTTTAGATGTGCCTGTCTATAGTCTATTCAGTGATTCACCGACCCGTAAGATACTCGCGTATGCCACCGGTGCAGATGTCGGTTATTATGCTGAAAACGGGTTCACAGCATGCAAACTCCCTCTCAGAAACGGACTCGCGGAAGGTAAAGATGGTTTCTCACAAAACCTTGAGATGATACACACCGCGCGCGATGCTATTGGATCAGAAGTAGAACTCATGACAGACATCTATCTTCGTTGGGATGTGGATTATACCCTCCGTTTTGCTGATGCAGCAAAGGACGTTAACCTAAAATGGATAGAGGAACCGATACCACTGGACGATTATGCTGGTATGGCACAGTTAGTCCAAGAGGTAAATCCAACGTGGATTGTCTCTGGAGAACATGAATTCACGCGATATGGATTCCGGGAACTCTTGCGATGGAATGCAGCAGATATGATTCAGCCCGATGTGAGTTGGGCTGGTGGGTTTACAGAATGTCTTCGTATTGCACGCGAAGCAGCGGAACTCGGTATTCCAACATGGTTACACCAAGCAGGCACACCGTGGGGATTGCATCTCACAGCCTGTCTACCGATGCCGTGTATGGCGGAGACGTTCGGTCCATCTCGAAATGATGTAGAAAATGAACTTTATCGTCGTTTACGTCCTATCCCTCGTGATGGTTTTTTCACACTCAATGATGCGCCTGGTTTTGGTGTGGAGATTGATGAGGCTTTGTTGAACGCGTATACTGTTGATCGTTTGTAAAACGAGGCACAAACACAAACCTGTAGTGTGCTAAGGGATGGGCAGGAATCCAAAAGGATACCTGCCTGTAAAAGGGTGTGAAAATAGGATTTATTGTGAATTGCCACGCAAAACGGAGCAATAGGCTTTGACTTTTATTCGCCTCTGTCTTGTGAAGGATAGTCCCCATCCCCTGTGTATCTATTTTGATCAGATGTATCTGTGGATCAAGGATTTATATTGGGTGTCTTCCACATTTCCACATCCCACCATCGTGGCAATCCCACAGGGCATAGAAGTAAGCAAGTCTTATGCATGATGTGTTCCATGAAAGAATAGGCAGGTAACAGGAAGTGTCACCTGCCTGTAAATACTTGTGAAGATTGAATTACTCCGATACATTAATATATTGCGTATGACTCGTCCAGTCATTCCCACCATTATCATCTCCACCGTAATATATATAAAGCTGGACCTCTTGGTATCCTACGTCTCCAGTGTCAAATGTTTTCGTTAACACTTGTTCACTACCGGTTCCCGAAATATTGTAGTTTTTAAACTCTCCATCAAAGTACATTGATACAAAATATAGATCTCCTTTTGTAACCGTAATCTCAAGCGTTTCATACACTTTAAAACTTGTCTTGTTAAAACGGATTTCAAGAGGCTCGGTAAACTCACAGGTATGTTCTTGACATTCATAGTAACCATCACTCCCGCTCTGGCACGTCTCTCCATTCGCGCCAAGTTTTGGGCAACTTGCGTGATAAACATGGTCGTCCTTGACACAGGACATATAATAATCACCACATCCCCAACAGGGACCTATATCATACTTATGCCGCCACGCATCGGAGGAACACAGCCAATATTCTTGTCCACAGCTGCGCGCGGTACTTCCATTTGATCTTTGTCCCGAACAGGTCACTATTTTATGGTTCTTCCCCGTGCTCGTGTCGCATCGGTATGTATTACACCCATCACAGAGTGAATGCAATGCCTTCGCCCGCCTATCACAGGCTCGGTATTCTACGTCACATCCCTCGCGCTCACACGTGGTCATGTCATGTGCTTCTTTGCCACCGATAGCTTCCGCTGTCTCACCTTCCGCATCACAAGCAGTACAATAATAGGTCTTATTGACATCGTGTGTCCCTTCCGTTTGTGGTGCCGATCGGGTGATAGACCTATATTCTTTTGCTACCCAGGTCCCCGTCGTACTAAATGTCCCCCGAATCTGAAAGGGCCAGCTGACACCACCACCCTCGCTGACACTTATCTGCCACGCATAAGGAATTATAATCGTCGAACCTTTTGCTGTCCACGGATAACTGTCTGCTGGATCAGGTGGTAGATGTTTATAAATGGAAGCGTCAACTGTATTGTCTCCATACTCCCACGCACCTGTGCTATTGTTTGAAGTGCCGACACTATCCGAATCATCTTCATGTTCGTCGTAGGTGGTTCCAAGGATAGTAACTGGTGCCAACTTCCCTTTTCCAGAACCGAGTCCAGTAGCAGACGCAGCGATAGTAACACTCACTCTGCTCCCACCGATCTGTGCCCATCGCATTCGACCAGATAAAATATCTACCTCGATCTCAGCAGGACCTGAGCCTGTTATTTGAGGTAGAGCATCTTGAGGCGAATAATAAATTTCCGAGTAGGTAAATATGCCGAAAGATAACATCAAAACACTTATGATAAAGATCACGGAAAAAGACTTTGTAAAATACACCATAATTCTCCTTCTGTTCTAAATTTTAGTAATAGCCTATAAGGTGTTCAAATCCCATTTGTCGGATGAGTTCAGTTTTCACGTGTGCAATCATGCTATCAGCACGACGTTTACGAGATTCCGCTTTACCTTTGGGTGAAGCACCTGAACTAAAATAGGTCAAGGGTAAGGGTCCTTGGTATGTACGTTTCATTTCTGCCATTTTGGATTCTAATTCTGTGATTTCAGGAGAGGACTGTATCTTCTCAATCAAGGTTAACTTCGTATGCCGAGCACTTAATTCTTGATATACTTCGAATACAT
Source organism: Candidatus Poribacteria bacterium (assembly GCA_009842375.1). Lineage (GTDB taxonomy): Bacteria > Poribacteria > WGA-4E > WGA-4E > WGA-3G > MSPOR6. The sequence goes on from VYFM01000285.1 coordinate 8,008, forward strand.
CTGGGGGCGATCTAAATGCCATCTCCCAAATAACAGAGATGCGACTTTCACCGTCTTTATGGATGATAGGGTATCCGTTTTCATCCAGATGCAGTTCTTCGCTATCCAACCGTCGATAATAATAGCCATTGGGGGCAGAGATTTCTTGACGTTCTAACTTCGCAATCGTCTCTGCGAGTTCCGATGGCGAAAGCGATACCCAATCAATATCAATGCCCGCGACATTTGTTGTGCGAAGCGGTATCTGCTGCATCAATCTTGGATTTTCAAGGTCTACCAAACCGAAATTCGGAATGATCCCTTTACCTAAATTCGTTGGAACCGGCTTCGGTTTGGCTACCGATGTATCCACTTTCGGCACTTCATGCCAATGGTCACCATGCCATTCCCATTTGAAGCCATCTCTGGCAGCGCGGGGCGGTTTATTTTGCTTTGGAGCGCGCTTCACAAGACTGTCCATAACCTCTTTTGAAGGTTCTACGTCTTTGTAGACTTTTTCGGGTTCGGTGTCTGTATTCCGCATTAACAGGACTGCGGATACACCGATGAGTAGGATGATGAGGATAGCACTACCCCATATCATTTTCTTTCTCATGAGAATGTTTTCCTTATTGGGTAGTCCCTTGCTCTGCTGCGTCCAGCGGGCAAGGCATATTTGATTTTTGACACTGCGCGGTCTCAGGTGATGTATCAGAATATATGACTTGGATACCGATACTTCCAAACGCTAACGTAGCGAGTATGAATCCGATGACAAAATATCGGATGTATCTACGATAGAGTTTCATAAGGTTAGTCCTTTTATGGTTGCTACATTGTCAGTTTAGTCATTGGAATACCGTCGCCTTCTTAGAGAGGTAAAGGATCCTATGTTGAAATTTTTGGTTTAGTCTATTTATAAA
>VYFM01000463.1:0-5601 GCA_009842375.1 Candidatus Poribacteria bacterium
GTTTCGGACCAATGCTCCGCGTCTTTCTTGCCTTTATCAAGGATAGAAAATACTACTGATACAGACTGGGATGCTTCTTTATATTTACACTTGTATCCTTCTGATTCTGGAAACAGTCTCATTACTTCATCACGGCGTTCCAATCTATTTGCCCCTTCAAACCGAAGTCGAATAGAACATTGATGGTTGTTAAGTTGAAGAGTTAATTGTACGCCACGAACCCTTTTGTCAAGGTAACCTTCCTCCTTAACAGATCTGGGTTTTCCCTTAAAAACTTCACCTAGTTCACCGTCGCGAATCGGTGCCCAAAATTCGCTGTATTCAACTCCTTTTTTCTCGGTTTGAATATCTATTGCAGGTTTGACAATATGATGAAAGGATAATTCTTTATGTGAATTTGCCTGTACTTGGATGAGATACCAATCAATTTTGCTGTCTTCATTACGCAAATTACACGTTACAATCATAAGTTCCTCAAAACTTTCAGCTACCAATACTGCTACATCAGCTTCCTTCAACCGTGCGTAAGCCTCAAGTCTACCCCAGTGATCCCAATCTGCTTTGTCGAATTGGTTTTCTATGACAATTGTACCATCTTCTCCAATAGCAACAATGTCTGCTCGGAGCGTACCGACATTGGCTTCTGTCTCAGCGTCTTCAAAGCTGCCAACCTTGAGGGCATCCAGCGTATTGGCGAGGTCTGATGAGAACTCCTCTTCTCGTGTATATATATCTGATAGTGGTATTGTTTGTTGAAGATTCATTTCAACTTCCTATGACTAACGACGCTTGCTATTACTCGTGATGAATTGTTAAATGTTTTGAGTCTTCCAAGACTTTTAAGACGAACCTTAATGCTTCATTAACGGCTTGTTCGTTTGGGAAAGCGGCTGCAACATCTGGATCGAGAAGCACAAGGTTCTTGTCAAAATTATTCTGCTCTGGTCTTGCGCTAATTTGCCATATGTAAGTATCAACATCTCGAACAGAGAGTCCTAAACGTTCCGATGATGCTTCTAATAGGTGTAATGCCTCAATTGCTGAGATATTTCTCCCCAACAACTTAGACACATATCTGATGATATGGACATCAGGTTTTGTGGTATCCGCTCCAAAAAGCATACGAAGATACTGATAACCAGCAATCCCAAATCCATGGATGTTTAACGTTTGGTATTCTTCAGGTTTTGCATTAATTGCCCATTGTCTCAGAGTCTCTTCTTCTGGAACATCAGGTGTTTCCCCTACGATTTTACAAACAAATTCCACAACTGATTGAAGTGTATTTGCTCGAACTTCGTAATTATAATTGAGCTCTTGTTGCATGAACTCATGTGGTGTTGGAAAACTTGACATGAAATCTGCTAATTCGTTTACTGTGCATATATCAGGATGGTTTTCAACAAAAGCATCTAACCGAGGCACAACAAATCCATCATATTTTCTGTTAAGCGATAGAACACAGTCAATCACGAGAACAGCTGGAGATCGAGACCATGCTGGGTCAACGTTTCCGTATCCTTGAACATCAGGTCCAAGTCTTTTTATTCCTTCCACGACAGCAGCAATTTCAGCCTCTGTAATGGTGATCTCGTTCATTTAGAATCTCCCTCTAAAAATCCAGGCTCACACCAACCATAACCAGCCGTGGAGAACTCCACGAAATTGGACTGGAATGCTTCTGGGCAGTCAACGGAATACCATAACGATCATAGGTAACAGCATCAAGTATATTATACAGATTCTTCGTGTTGAAGATGTTACGAATATCCGCAAAGAAGGTATATGTCATCGCACCAATTCGACTACGTTTGCTTACAAGCGCATCAACATTGTAAGTTGCCGGGTAACGCTTTGAGTTAATGGAAGGTTTTATCGGTGCTCTTGGATTCGGTGTGTAAGGTAGTCCGCTGGCATATCTGCCGACAAAGTTAACAGCAGAAGCGAATGGCAGTTGAATATCTAAAAATGCAGAAACGATGTGCCGTTGATCCCACGATAATGGATGACTTTCGGTTACTTCAGGCTGCTGTCGATAATAGGTGAGATAACCGAGGTTTCGACTTGAGCCTTTGCCTTTCGCAACAGAATACGTATAACTAAGCATGCCAGAAACTGGACTATTTCCTGTACGCCACTTACGGATTGTGAGTTCAAATCCTTGAACGCGCCCGTAAATGTCATTGATGAAATAACTATAATCGTTTGAGATCTCAACATATACACTATTCACCAAGTTGTCAATATCTTTCGTAAATCCTGTGATGTCAAAGGTTAAGTCATCGGTGAACTGTTGGGCAATACCAACTTCGTAGGCGATGGTTCTTTCAGGTTCCAAGTCAGGATTCCCTTTTCTTCGGATTGCACCGCGCATGTCAAAGTTGAGATTTTCATAGAGATCATCACCTCGTGGTATCTGATAGTAATGCCCGTAAGTAAAATGCAACTTCGCACGGTCAGTTATTGGGAACGAAATTCCGAGCCGCGGGGCAACCATGTGTTTCGTAGTAGGTTCAACCGGATCTTTGATTATCGGTACTCCAACAGGAAATTCACTTTTATCCAATTTGATTGTGCCATCCTCTTCGTTCAGAACAAGTGGGTCAGTCGGGTCCTCGGGTGAAACGCCATCTGGGTTATATACGTCATAACGTATTCCTGCGTTAACAATCATGCCTTCGTATTCCATCTTATCTTGAGCATATAGACTGATGGATGTAGGCGTTACGTCATAATACTCCACATAAAGGTTTGAACTACCATAATTCGTTGTACCAAGATTGTAGAGATGGTTTGTAGAAAATTCAATCCCCGTTTGGATTTGATGATTCTCCGTAACTTGGCTTGCAAAAACCCCTTTGAAAATTGATGTGGTGGAATTGCGAGTTGTCCAAAAGTTGTTATCCCCTGCGACATCATAAGTTGTGTCGTTGTATGCTTGCTGTGCTGGATTTCTAATCCGACCCTCTTCTTGATTTTGTTCAAAGGATAATTCTGGATTATACGCGTTTTCCTCAAACGTTTTATTTAAAGGATCCCACGCTCTACCGGGTTGATGGCTATCATAGGAACGGTAGAATTGTCCAAAGGTTAAGGCATAAAAGGTGCCTGAGTTGATATTGTGTGAAAGTTGGACAGAGAGACTTCGTCCATCTCGGTTATCCACTTCAATTGCGTTAGGTACAAAACGTAGGCTTCCACCATAGTTATTGAATTCTCGTATGTCGTAAAGTCCACTGGCAGTTAGTTTAAGTTGGGGAGTCACTTCAAACTTAAGTTTCCCTTGTAACGTATGTCCACCGCTGTTACTATTGGGATAGTAGCCTTCATCTCTTCGCAACTGGCTGGCAAAGGAGAACGTCAATCGATTATCCAATATCGGACCACTTAACGCAAACTCTCCGATGTGACTCGGAGACAAGCCATATTTTTTGGTATCGTTGAACAACCCACTGTACTGTTCCAGATCTACAACGTAACCGTCTATCAGTGTAACCTGCTTTTTCTCATAGTCAATAACGGTGCCATCCGTGTCCATGTAAGGTTGCCGAGTCATAATGACTTCACCTGTTTCTGGATCTACCTTGTCTTCACCCGTTTCTGGGTCTATCACTGGTTGCAGCGGGTTATCTGTTCTGTCTGCATAAACCCCTGGTGCTATTTCCGTGAAGACGACTTTATCATCCCCTTCACGGCTTGCTAATTCACTAATGGTAATAGGGTTTCCACGATAAGGTGTTTGATAATCGTGAGGTTTTCCGATGAATATGCCTCTGAAGGGTTCAAGTGCCACCGGACGAAAACCGTTGTCTGGGTCTAACCAAGATCCGTATATTGGATCACCATGATGTTGTGCCCACTGTCCTACACGATATCTTATTCTACCAGAAAATTTATTTGTGCCAGCCTTAGTGATGAGATTAATCACTCCGGATTGTGCATCACCGTGTTCCGCATTGAACCCGCCTGTGATAACTTCCATCTGTTCCAGTGCGTTTGTGCTAATTTGCAGTCCTAAACCTCTACCAATTGGATCATTAACTGGGATTCCGTCAATAAGATATTTAATCTCCATTGACCTGCCACCGCGAATATGAAGCGAACCAGATGAATTTAGTGCTGCCACACCTGCCTGGGTTTGGAGAATGCCGTTGACGGTGTCGCGTGGCATAGAAGCAATTTCGTCCGCTTCAATAATCCGGGTTGTTTGCGTGACATCCTTCTTAATAAGCGGTTTAGTTGCTATTACTGTTACGCCTTCAAGTTCAGCAACATCAGCAACTTCCAGAGCAAAGTTAATTGTTGTAGTAAGTCCGGCTAATACTGTTGTGGCTTGAACTGTTTTAGAACGGTAGCCAGCGAGTTCAGCTTGGACATCATATCCACCAGGATCAATGTTGGTCATGACATAGTAGCCAGAATCGTTTGTTGTGGCAGTAGTGTTTGTGCCAACAATTGATACTTTTGCATTTGTTATAGGTTGATTGGTTGCTTCATCGGTAACAATACCGGAAATTTTACCGATTGTAGAAGCATCAGTACTATAAGTGCCGACTACGGCTAAACATGTGACAATGCTCAGAAAAAAGAGCGAAATTTTGAAGATATTATCTACTTTCAATGGACGACTCCTTGTTTTCTCTGGCACATGTTGTAAACGTGCCAAGTCATTTAGCATATCTTAAATTTCTAACACACTCTCAATAAATTTAAGACTCTTTAAACTTCGTTCCGTATGGTATTGGATAAAACTACTCAACATAAGTTTCATTTCAATATGATTCCGTTTGGATGCACGCATCCGATTTAATCTGCTAAGCTCTGATTTTCGGAGAGTTTTTAGTAATTCGCAACTACCGGGGGATATAGTAAATGCTGAGGTATCTCTATGCTGGCATTTAGTACATAGCGATCCACCGTGTTGCACGCTAAACTGCAACACTAATGGGGATGTTGGTGTTACATGTGATGTTTTCGCTAGTACAGGAGTTGGAACTGAACCGCAATGTGCACAATGCGAAAGTTGTGGGGCGTAACCTGCAAGATCAAGAAACTTGATTTCAAATGCCCTTGCAAGCAAAGGCACATCATCAGTATCCACTAAAACTTGATATGTATTTCGCAGTAACGCGAAAATCTCAGGATTTGCGTCACCTTCTAATGCAATAGCGTCAACTAATTCTGCTAAGTAGCATCCGTATGTAATTCGTGCGAAATCGTCACGAATACCGTCAAACCCTTCAATAAGGTCAAAACCTGTTAGGCTCTGTAGATCTCGATTTTCGCGATAGTTGAAAAGTAGCATGCCGTGATTGAGCAGTTCTAACCTACCACTCAGCTTGCTCTTGGGGCTTTTTACACCGTACGCAACGGCTTTTATTTTACCAAAATCGGGAGTATAGAAGGTGATGATTTTGTGAGCTTCGCGTAAAGGAAAAGCGCGAATCACAATTGCATGGGTCTTTTGAACAGGCATTTTTTATGTATCAGTTTAATATAGGGTGGGATAAAATCGGGGCGAGAGGATTTGAACCTCCGACCTCCTGCTCCCGAAGCAGGCGCGCTAGCCGGGCTGCGCTACGCCCCGTTCTCCCTTAATTA
>VYFM01000463.1:5611-8900 GCA_009842375.1 Candidatus Poribacteria bacterium
CTTAATTATACGGAATCTTAGGAACTTTGTCAAATCCTTTTTCCTTATTCTGAATCTACATCATTGTTAGCATTTTGGGGCATCTGAATTTGAACTCGATGTATCCTTCGTTCATCTGCCTCTAATATCGTGAAATTGATACCTCTATAGGTAAACACAGTATCTATTTCAGGGACTCGTCCAAGATGGTCAACAATAAACCCACCGATAGTATCAATATTCTCTGCATCAAGTTCTGTTCCGAGTTTTTCATTCAATTCGACAAGGTTTAATCTGGCATCAACGGAATAAGTGTTTGCCTCTGTCTGAATATATGCGTCCTGTTCATCCGCTTCGTCTTCATCTTGGATTTCACCCACAATTTCTTCAATAATGTTTTCAAGAGTAATTATTCCTGCTGTGCCACCGTATTCATCAACGACAATGGAAATGTGTTGTTTATGTTCCCGTAGTTCACGGAACAATTCAGATATTTTTTTACTCTCCGGTGTAAAAAAGGGTGTGCGACCAACGATAAGCTCACTAAGGTTAATCGGTTTATCTTCTGCCCAACAATCCAACATGTCTTTTACATGCAGAATACCTATAATATTGTCAATCGTATCTTTATATATTGGGATGCGAGTGTGTCTACATGCGATTGTCGTTTGCAAGACTTCGGCAGCGGGTGTTCCGACTTCAAGACATACCATATCAGTTCGTGCTACCATGATTTCCCTTGCTACTTTATCAGGGAGATCCAAAATACGAGAGATCATTTCACGGTTATCCGGTTCTAAAATCTCCTGGATGTCAGCAACGTTATCCAGTGTTTCTAATACTTCTGGAGACACCAAACTATCCTGTGCTGATGCGCTATTGCCGCCAAAGATACGTACGATAAGATTTACAAGAAAATTCAAGGGGATTAATATTAGAAAACCGCCCCAATAGACGATGCGTAACGCACGTAAAGCATGAATGGTTGTTCCACTGGGACTATTTTGGACATAGTTTTTTGGAAATAATTCTGTGAAAACAACAAGACACAATGCTGCAAGTCCACCGCTCAATATGCGATTTTCCCAAAACGTCGCAAACAATATCACACTGGCAACTATCAGGAGAGTCTTGACCGTGATAATGGTCAACGAGTAGCGTCGGGGGTGTCGTAAAAGCGACGTTAACACTTCATAACGTTTTCCACCTTCCTCCGCAAATTCTAAGATATCTGCCCGTGTTAACCGGGCGAGTAAAGCCTCTGATGCTGAAAACAGGGCATTAAAAATTAACAGAATTCCTAAACAAACTAATCTTGTAGCTATATGTAGGTCATCCAACCTAAAATCACACCTCCATTATATCTGAAATATGTGCGTTTACTTATTTACTACCGATGGCTGAGTACGCCAATAGTAACTGTTTATTGGTATGCTAACGTTATTTAAATCTAACTAATGGTTACTGTTGTACCTGTAACAGTTGCATTATAGAATCCTGTTTCTTAAACATAATAGAGGCATCATTTTGTGTTTGATGGTCGTATCCGAGCAGATGAAGCACACCGTGTACTGTAAGTAAGAGGACTTCCGCTTCAAATGTATAGGTTTCATCTTTTGCTTGACGTTCTGCTGTTTCCAAAGATATAACAACATCTCCAAGAATATTAGATTCTACTAATTCGGCATCTTCGTTATCAAGTTGTGCAAATGCTAACACATCCGTTGGAGCATCTATCCCACGATATTTCCGATTAAGTTCCACTATACGTGTATCATCTGTCAACAGAACACTCACTTCACAATCTTCTGTTTGATGAGCCTTTAAGGTTATCAAAACCGCTTGACGAACTATATCTACATCAAACGTTGTGTTGCTACTGATATTGGTAACGTCAATCAAACCGTTAGCCTTCAGATTTTTCGGTTTCCACTAATACCTGTTTAACATTTGGGGGTTTTGAGCGTTCGTAAGCTTCAATGATTCGTTGTACTAATTCATGTCGTACAACATCAACTTTTGAGAAATATATGAATTTAATCCCTTTAATCCCACTAAGTACCTCTTGAGCGTCAGCGAGACCAGAGACTTTATGCGTTGGTAGGTCAGTTTGTGTGATGTCACCCGTAATAACGGCTTTTGAATCAAACCCGAGTCGTGTCAGGAACATCTTCATCTGCTCAACAGTAGCATTTTGTGCTTCATCAAGTACGACAAAAGAATTGTTGAGTGTTCTGCCACGCATGAAAGCGATCGGGGCGACTTCAATGATATTCCGTTCAATGTAATTATCAAGCGTATCAGGTGGCATCATATCGTATAACGCATCATATAATGGTCGTAGATATGGATGTACCTTCGCCGCGATATCACCAGGTAAAAAACCGAGATTTTCCCCCGCTTCAACTGCAGGTCGTGTTAAGATTATTCGACTTACCTGACCATTTTTTAGCGCAGAAACAGCCATCGCCATAGCGAGGTAGGTTTTACCTGTTCCTGCTGGACCGATACCAAATACAAGGTCATTATCTTTAATCGCTTCAACGTATCGTCTTTGTCCAGCAGTTTTCGGGCGAATCACTCCTCGCTTTGAGAAAACAGGTATGGATTCGGCAGTACTCCGCTCTAAAGAACCTGCTTCTTCTGTTTCTGATGCGCGGATAACATAACTTACATCGGTTGCCTGAATTCGTTCTCCTTTTCGGATACGGTGAAGTAGCGACTCTAACACCGTCACGACTCTGTTTACCTCTTTTTGGTTTTCACCAAGGACAGCGATGCTATCGCTTTTCAAAACAACGCGCACATTAAAATCACCTTCAATAATTTTTAAAAAGGCATCACTTTGCCCAAAAAGGGCTTGTACCTCAGCGTTGTTCTGTATAGGAACACCCTTTAATTCTTGTTTTTCCAATCGGGTTTTGATCCTCCAAGAATGTAATGTGCTAAAGTTAACACGGTTTTGTAGATAGAGTCAACAAAAATACTTGATGGACGCAATGTAAAGTCAATTTCGGAATAACCTTAGGTTTGGTTTTCTTATGAGTAGTTTCATATTCTACAATATTGTAAAACAAAATTCAAGTAGTTTCTTACATCCTCTCATAAATTTTAACTTCACGAATTTTAGCCCCCTGCAAAGGAGTAACAAATTCATGAGTAAAGTTTGGATCCTCACTTGTGGTACTTTTGCTATCTCCGCGATTTACAATACCATCCGCAGTAATCCGTAGATATAACACTTTTTGCCTTATATTGAACCTTGCTACCTGTTTTTCTTTGATAGTTGTGTATCGTTTATCTTTTATAG
>VYFM01000058.1 GCA_009842375.1 Candidatus Poribacteria bacterium
TTTCAATCGTTATTTTCTTACCACTGCTTGGTGTGATAGCAATTGCATTGCTTAGAGGGTTGGGAGCGAATGTTGTAAAATGGATTGCACTCGTCATTGGACTACTCACCTTTGTCGTCTCAATAGGAGTTTACACCGGATTTACGCCAGTTGTTGAAGGGTACCAAACAAATGAAGATCTGTATCAGTACATTGATTGGATACCCGGTATAGGGGCAAGTTACCACATCGGCATTGATGGCATTTCGTTGTGGTTAGTGTTACTCACGACATTTCTAACACCGATATGTATTCTCGCCGCCTGGAATTCAGTAGAGAAAGGTTTGAGCGGGTTTATGATGTCGCTCCTTGCCTTGGAAACAGGGATGTTGGGTGTTTTCTGCGCATTAGACCTATTTCTCTTCTTCATATTCTGGGAATCAATGTTGATACCGATGTATTTCCTTATCGGTATATGGGGCGGTGAACGTCGGATTTATGCCACCGTTAAGTTCGTCCTCTATACTATGGCGGGAAGTGCGTTAATGTTGGTTGGTATTTTAGCACTTTACTTCCAAAACAATAGTAGTTTTGACATTACAATATTAGAAGGACCATTTCAGCAATCTAATCTCCTATTCCTAGCATTTTTCATTGCCTTTGCAATCAAAGTTCCTCTTTTCCCATTCCACACATGGCTACCCGATGCACACGTTGAAGCACCTACTGTAGGAAGTGTTATCCTTGCAGGTGTCCTGCTCAAAATGGGTACTTATGGAATAGTCCGTTTCTGTCTGCCTCTTTTCCCAGATGCAGCAGCACACTACACACCGTTGATAGTCACGTTAGCAGTTATTGGAATAATCTATGGTGCGTTAGTAGCAATGGTACAACCGGACCTGAAAAAATTGGTAGCATATTCCAGTGTGAGTCACCTCGGTTTTGTTGTCTTGGGTCTTTTTTCACAAAGTGGCACCGCCATACAAGGCAGTGTTCTGCAAATGGTCAATCACGGCTTAAGTACTGGTGCACTGTTCCTGTTAGTCGGCATGATTTATGAAAGAAGACACAGTCGTATGATTGTTGATTTCGGTGGACTTGCAAAGAAAATGCCTATCTTCGCGACTATCTTTCTGATTGTAACGTTATCGTCCATAGGATTGCCCGGACTCAATGGGTTTGTCGGAGAATTCATGATTCTACTCGGCAGTTTTGTTAGCGGGGCATTCTCAAAATGGTACGTAGTCTTAGCAACAACAGGCGTGATTTTGGCAGCAGTCTACATGTTATGGATGTTCCAACGCGTTATGTTCGGAACACCGGACGACATAAACGCAAGTCTACCTGACCTAAAACCGCGCGAAATCGCTGTCCTATTACCGATACTTCTGTTTATCTTCTGGATAGGCGTAGGTCCGAATACCTTCTTGAAACCTATGGAAGCGTCTGTAAAAGAGATAGAAGCAAAGGTTAAAGTTATCCCTGAAACTCCCGAAGTTGGACAGGTTAATCGTCAAACGGACACCGATGACGTTGTTGTGGATGTTAAGACTGCAACGTTACAAATGATTGAAGAGGAGGCACTGTCAAAGTAGTGAAGTCAAAAATCGCGTTTACTATTATTTTTTGTGTCATTTTAGCACTGACACTATTGGTCTCAATGGAAACCTTCGCAGCTGATGAGACACATAATGGCGAAGTTGAACACCATGGCGTAGATGGTAAAGATTTACCACTATGGAGTATTATTCCATTTGTTGGAATTCTTCTATCAATTGCAATATTTCCACTTGTTTTTGATTCACATTTTCTTGTCCATCACGGTGGGAAAATGTCGTTAGCATGGGCATCAATATTTGCAATACCGTATCTCGCTTTTTTCGGTGGTAAGGCATTTTATGATATACTTCACATTTACCTATTAGACTATATTCCGTTCATCATTCTTCTATGGGGATTGTTCACAGTTGCAGGTGGAATCCTTGTTCGTGGATCGTTACGCGGTACACCAGTAATCAATACATTGCTGTTATTACTCGGTACTGTGATTGCGTCGTGGGTAGGCACCACTGGTGCATCAATGCTTTTGATCCGTCCCTTAATTCGTGCAAATGCGTATAGAAAGAGTAAAGTCCATCTCGTTGTCTTTTTCATTTTCCTTGTCAGCAACATTGGTGGTTCATTAACACCGATAGGGGATCCACCCTTATTCCTTGGATTTCTCCGAGGCGTGCCTTTCTTCTGGACAACCGCTGCGCTCTTACCACACATGTTATTCATCAGTGTGATACTGATAGTACTGTTCTTTATTTTAGACACTATTATGTTTAAGCGGGAGGGTGGTGTTGTCCCTGAAGATGGAACAAAAGAACCGTTAAGGGTAGATGGTCTCTTCAATCTTGTCTTCCTATTTGGAATTATTGGTGCGGTGTTAATGAGTGGTACCTTCAAATGGGGAGAAGTTAATATTCTCGGAGTTCATGTGTATTGGCAAAATATTACGCGTGAACTATTAATTGTCCTAATGGGTGTGCTTTCTCTCGTATTTACGCCTTTCAAAGGGGAATTACGTCAAACCAACGAATTTTCATGGGAGCCGATTGAAGAAGTCGCAAAAGTTTTCGCTGGGATCTTTATGACGATTATTCCAGCGTTGGCAATATTGAAAGCAGGTCAGGATATGTCAGGACCGGATGGTATGATAGCACGTTCAATAAATGCGATGCAGGAACCATTTCACTATTTTTGGATTACCGGTATCCTTTCAAGTTTCTTAGACAATGCACCGACCTATTTGACATTCTTCACTACTGCACTTGGAAAGTTGGGTATCTCTGAAGAATTAGTGCCAACGATCTTGTCAACACCTTATGATCAGTTAACAGTTGAGAATCATCAAAGATTTGTGAGATTGCTTACAGCTATATCTGTCGGTGCTGTATTCATGGGCGCGAATACCTACATCGGCAATGCACCGAATTTCATGGTAAAATCAATCGCTGAACAGAGTGGTATTCGTATGCCAAGTTTCTTTGGATATATGTTATGGTCCATTGTTATTTTATTCCCACTGTTTGTGATTGTTACATTCGTGTTTCTCCGATAAGAGAACATAATATACAACAATGTTTATAAGGCTTAGTCCTACAGCCTATTTGCTGTTTCGGAGTTTTAAAACGGAGGTTTTGAATGCCGTTAGAAATACCATATATTAATTGGTCCCTTTTAATGCCGCAACTTGTTATTGTTTCTACGTTGCTCATTGTCCTTGTCTTTGACATGATTGATTCAATCTCAAAAAGGGCATTGGGATGGATGACAATCGTTGGTGCGGGGATTGCCTTGTGGTCAACTATCAATTTGCTGCAAGCTGAAACAAATCAAACCCAATTCAACGAAATGTTCAGGGTAGATAGTTATTCCCTTTTCTTTAATATAATCTTCCTTGTTTCAACGATATTGGTCGCATTGATATCAATCAGTTATTTAGGAAGTGGCGATAAAAAGCAGGGACCCTACTACCTCCTTATCCTACTTGCAACTCTCGGCATGATGCTAATGGCTGCTGGTAATGAATTGATTATTGTTTTCCTCGGCTTAGAACTAATGTCATTGTCGTTATATGTGTTAGCGAGTTATTTCCGAGAAAGTCCAGCTTCAAGCGAAGCGGGGATGAAATACTTACTGCTTGGTGCGTTTGCAAGTGCTTTTTTCCTATATGGAATTGCTCTGGTTTATGGCGCAGCAGGCACAACGAATATACCCGAAATCATTTCAAAACTTTCCTTAGACAATCAACCAACCCCACTTTCAACTTCACCTCTATTGTTAGCCGGAATATTTTTACTCATCGTTGGTTTCGGATTTAAGGTCGCAATTGTTCCATTCCACCAATGGGCTCCTGATGTTTACGAAGGTGCGCCTACAACAATCGCTGCCTTCATCTCTGCGGGTCCAAAAGCAGCGGGATTTGCAGCGTTTCTGACGATTTTCGTTGATGCATTACCGAAACTACCAACCCAAGCAACTGGTATTATTGTGTTATTAGCAATGCTGACAATGACGGTTGGCAATGTCATCGCTATTGCACAAACAAACATCAAACGTATGTTGGCATATTCGAGTATTGCACACGCAGGTTACGTGCTGATTGGTTTAGCAGCAGCCAATCCTGATGGTAAATCAAGTGCAATGCTATATCTACTTATTTACTGCGTTATGAATATCGGGGCATTTGGTGTAGTTATCATGGCGCGAACTGCTGATGGTGAAAACTTGATGATTTCTGATTACGCAGGACTTGGCTTCCGCAAACCGTTACTTGCCATGTTTATGACGATAATGCTCCTATCTCTTGCTGGTTTTCCACCAACTGCAGGTTTTGTTGGAAAATTATATGTTTTTAAATCAGCAGTTCAGGCAGGACATATTTGGCTCGTAATTATCGGTGCAATAAACACCGCCATATCAGCCTTTTACTACTTACGCGTTGTCGTAACCATGTATATGCGTGAACCGGAAGAGGAGTTGGAATTCAAACCATATCCATCAACCTTAGTCATCGGATTAGTACTCGCAGCAATAGGTATTCTACTCATCGGTATCCTACCATCTTTATTGCTTGACCAAGCACAAAGTGCTGTTCAAAGTGCACTTTTATAGAGCGCATCTCATAAATCACTTGTAGGAGTGGGGTCTCCCCGCCCGATTAGAAGCGGACTTTCTTCTGGGCGAGGCAACCTCGCCCCTACGATGCAGATATGATTTTCTGCAAAAGATCAGAAAAACGATTTATGAGATAGACTGTAGTTAAGTTACCTCAATCAAGAAATCATATCAGCCTTAGTGCCAATTTGTATAGGTTATTAGATCTTCAGATCGGTATTAAGGCTTTATTCTTTTTTACTGTACTACCACAGAATATCTAATGAACGTGAGTGAGATAGAGAGAAATGTTGTTCTAATCACTCTGATTAATACTCCCACGACCTCGGTTTGTACAGCTTCCTAACCGTACCAATTTACAAATTGTTTATATCGGACTCACATCGATTTTCTATAAAAGATAAGAAGATGCAACTTATTTGCAACTCGTTTGTAGTACTATTAACCTCAAGCGCGGAGTGGTGACATGAATGAGGACGAATTCCTTGAACTGGTCCGCAAGTACCAAGATAGAATCTATCGGCATGCACTCTATCTACTCAAAGATGCTGAAGACGCTAAAGATATGACACAAGAAACCTTTATCAAAGCATGGCAACATCGGGCAAAATTAAGACAGAAAACTATTCACTCATGGTTGCTGAAATGCTTACGGAATCTCTGTTTTAACCAACTGAAACGCAGGAAGTTTCAGGTTCATTTGTCAGGAGATGATGAAGGTGATATGTTTGGAATGCTGCTAAAGACACATGAAAATAAGTCAAGTCCATCTCCAGAAGAAATTACGATTAGTCAGGAAACTAAGCAATTAGTGCATCGCGCAATTGGTGAATTGCCGCCTTCTATGAGATCCATAGTCATAATGCGGGAATTAGAGGAGATGAGTTACAAGGAAATCGCAGCAGTAGTGAAACAACCTGAAAATAGTGTGAAATCGACTGTATTTCGTGCTCGCAAAAAATTACGTGAGATTATGAACAACTTTATGGAGATATAACCGATGACACAAAGTCTATCACACGGTAGCACTTGTGCATACTTCCAATCACTCTTGGAAGAATATATCGTTGGTGAATTGGATTCACAGGCTGAATCCGCATTTACTTCACACCTCACTACATGCGACAGATGTCAACACGAATTGCATTTGGCACAAACGATTGATAAAGTTTTAGATGACTTGCCAAAAACTCCGTCACCACCTGAAATTCTAAGAGAGGTCACGACTTATGTCCGGGCAAATCCCAACAACGAAGGCTGGATACATCGGTTTTTCCAATTTACTAATGTCATGGAGGCTTTACGCACCCCACTGCTGCGTGTAAGTGCCGTGGTTACTCTTATTGGAATAATGTTATTCGGTATTCACCAATATCATAGATATGTTCAAGTAAAACAAGCCAAAAGCGATTTCCACTATGCCATGAGTAAGATACAATCTGCCGTGCGTAAAACAAGTCTTGCAGTAAACGATACTTTTACATCTCTCAACGTTGACGAGGCACCACGTCGGGCACTTAAACCAACAGCAAATATCTCATCTGCATTTGATCAGAGTCTTAGCATTTTATATACCTTAACTGGCTCAGATAACTCAGAAAACACAGATACAATAACAACTAAAACCAAACAGTCAAAAAGCAATTCAGAAAATCTGAATGCACCCAATCCAGGAGGAAATACTCAATGAAACGTTTTACCCTTGCTACACTATTAGTTGCTTTCTGCTTTTTTAGCAATGGCATAGCACAAACCGATGCAATTCGTGGCAAAATAGAGATGAACTTACCAGATACCCCAACACCTACGTTCGAAGTTAACTTAGACCAATCCTTTTTCAATCTCTTTATCAATTTCACGATAAAACTACCAGAATATACGGAATATGCGGAGATGATAGAAGGTGTTTTTGTTCGCAGTTATAATAAAGAGTCTGGGGACTTAACAGAAATGGAAAACCACTACCAAAATATTCTCAATACGGAACAGTGGCAACACATTGTTAAGGTCAAGGATCAACTTCACGTCAGCCTACTCTTCGCTGAAACACCGGGTGTTGTAAACGGCATTTTCGTATCCTTTACTGATGAACAAAATACTACTTTCGTGAATGTATGTGGTGAGATTGACTTTCAAAAACTTGGAATCCTCTTTGGGAAAATTATAGAATCCGATCCTGAATTCTTGAAAGAGCTTAAGATTGGTGGAAAGTTTGGAAACAAATAGTGAAAAACGGAATCCACAAATATCCAAATTTTCGCATAAGCAAAGTACCGTGTCCTATAAATGTAGCATGGTTTTGAAAGGAGAATAACACCATGAAACTCAAAAGAACCCTTACAGTGTTGTTTACGGTGTTATGTTTTGCCTTATGGATAATACCGATCCATCAGGTTTTAGCACAAGAAAAACAACTAACCAAAAAAGGACTTATCCCGTTTGACTATCTGGATGAACTTGAAGCAAATGTTGAAGTTAATCTAACGGACAAACTCATCAACTTGGTAACTAAAACCGTCAGTTCAAAACCAGAAGTGGCAGAATTGATTCAGATGATTGATGGTATTTATCTCCGCACTTATGGGAAATACGGACATGCCGAATCTGAAATGATTAAATACTACCAAGACAAACTGAAAAAAAATAAATGGGAGGTTCTTGTCAAAATAAAGGATGGAAGCAAGAACAAGCATGATGAAATAGTTGAAATCAGTTTACTGTATGATGAAGATGTTGCTTACGGTATCTTTGTAATCTTGGCATCTTTTGATCCTGATGAGGTTACACTCATCAACATCGTTGGTGAAATCGCTCCAGATAGAATTACTGGATTGCTCAAAAACCTAAGCAAGTTCAGTATGACAGATATTGACCTTGAAGGCACTTTGATGGCAGGTATTGATCTAAACGCAGATAGAGATACCATTCCAAAATACATTCTCTCTGTCAAAGTAGAAGAACCACCTGTTATTGATGGAAAACTTGATGATAAATGTTGGAAAACCGCACCCCAAGCAGATGGATTCACTCACGAGGACACAGGAAAACTGGTCAAAGACCAAACAATAGTCAAACTCCTTTATACCGACAAAGCGATCTACGTCGCATGGGAAATTTACGATTCTGAACCTAAAACAATTGTAACAAACAAGGAGTTGGATTCTCGAAAGTTCCTTGATGCAGAATCGGTCTGCTTTAGCATAGATCCATTCCATAAACACCAATCCAGACCTCGTATCCTGTTTATGGTCAATCCGTTTGATCAACAAAAATTTGAACGTTTATCATTGGGGAATCAAAAAAAACCTAAGTTGAGTAATGATTGGAAAGTGATTACGAAAATCGTTGATGATGGATGGGTTGCAGAGATGGAAATTCCATGGAAAGCAATAGATTATCCTGATACTACTGATCCGATCCAGATGGGAATTAACTTCAGTAGGAAGCAAAAGAGGACTGGTGAAAATTCTTGGTGGTCAAATATCGGAGTTGAGAAACAATACAAAAACGATGGCAATTGGATTCGGGTTATACCACCATCAAAATCTTCCCGCCTGCAAGGGATGATAGATACGATTAAAAAAGGCAGATACCATACCAGGTTGAAATTCTCACTGCCATATTAAACCTATTGAAGGGTATCCTTTCAACCGATACGAAACCCACTTATAGTATTACCCACACTTATGGATCCTAACGGATCTAATTACTATGAAGGGACTTCTCTAACAATCCCAAGTCTTTAGACTTGGGTCAGAAAAACTTGACAATTGGAGATATTTTGTGGTATCATATATTTAGCACTTTTGGATAGGATCGTTACCCCAACACTTTCCTGTGTTGGGACCTATCCCCACCAGTAACGAGGTCGGTAGTGCAAGTGTGAGATCACTTAAAACATTAGGATATAGCAGAGATTAACTAAAACACGTTGTCACTACAACGCCCCTGCTATATCCGCTAATCAAATACCGTCGGGCAGACGGGAATTCACGCCTGTGGAGTCCAACTAATACCATTTCTAATTGATAAATCGTCATAATAAACTGTAGGTCGGAGTGAGCGTAGCGAAGTCCGACACATATCATTTCATTGGGTTTCCCATGTCGGACTTCGCTTTGCTCACTCCGACCTACAAGACAATGATCCTTCATCATTTAGAAATGGTATAAGACTACAAGCAAGTTCAGGACAGTGTTCGGGAAGGTAGCACGAGAGACGGAAGCAGGAATCACATAGACTAAGTTAA
>VYFM01000503.1 GCA_009842375.1 Candidatus Poribacteria bacterium
GTGTATTGTGGATTATTTTATAGTTCATTGTGTGGAATGTTACTTTGAGAATCGGTGTTAACCAACTGTTCTTGTCCTTGAACATGGCTGAAATAGGTATGTGTAAGAACATCGGATATTTCTATCAATATTTGTGCAAGACGAACTAACAGTTTTTCTAATCCATGACGTTGTGTCGTTTGTTCAGAACGATGTGCGAGTTGAGAAGTATTTGACAGTTGCAGCTGTGTTAATGCTTCCAAGCTCAATTGTTCTTCATCGCTGAGTCCATATCCATGTTTATCGCGTGGTAGATCGCGTATCTGTTCTTGAAGACGTTTTAGTTGAAATACCAATGATCGTGGATTGCTTTCATCAAGAAGTAGCATCTCAAGGACAGTTGGTAGGTGTAAGGCAGAACGATACCGTCCGCGGTAGGTAATCAAACTTTCAGATGCAATAAGAATAGCTTCAAGGAGTAAGTGTTCAATCCATTCATCTTGCACAGTAACGAAACAGGATCGACATAGTACAATCAGAAGCAGTGCGCGTTCAATACGACGACCCATATCAAGGCTAATCCAAGCTATGGTCTGTGTCATGCTCTCAGCGTTTAAACCACTCAAGGCTGAAAGAAAAATCATGAGCTGATCTAATTCGGTTTGAATATGTTGTAAAGTGCGTTCATCAGATTCACCTGAGACCTGATGTGATTGCGAATGCTCGTAGATTGACATATTTTTTTCAAGCAATTCACATTGATTTTCAATGTTATTCATCACCCGCCATGTGTCTGTGGACCATCTATCGCGTACTGAAAATGCAGCACTAATTAATGAGTGAAGTGTTGACACCAGACTACCATTGTGTTTTGTATCCAGCATAGTAGACATCAGTTGATATATTAATTCTTGACCTTCATTCTTAACATAACCCGGATGGGATGAGGTAAGTCCTGTTAATGTACGAAGCATACTTTGTAGATATGTAAGTTCTGATTCGTTGTATGATTCTTCTCCATGTGTTTCCGTTAATCCATCTGTAGTGATATGTTTTCCCAAAAATGAACCTTCCAAACCCATCTGCATTTTATCCAAAGTAATGCGAAGTAGTCGTGCATGCCCTTCAGCCCGTTCTGCATATCTTCCCACCCAGAACAGATTTTCAGCGGACCTGCTTGACAAGCTTTGTGTATGTTCTGATATATCTGGTCCTACTTTGAGTTGTTGCCATAAGCTGATATGTGGTTCTTGTTCTGAAGCAAGGATCCAAGTGTCTTTACTAACTCCTCCGTCATGAATTGACACAGTTGATTCGCCTTGTTCACCTTCACAACGGGTGAGTCCACCTGGCATCATGGTATATCCGCTATTTTCTGCGAATAGAAAACTACGGAGTATTGTACGACGGGGTAGTAACTTACCATCAATCAGAGAAGGGGTTGTGGAAAGGTTAATGTAATCCTGTCCAACATATAGGTGCGGTTTAGCATTGATTTTTCCACGAAGGGTATTGAGTTCATTCTGACTCAGTACTGATCCGAATGTTGGTTTTGCACCGATTGGACGATTTATAGGTTTAATAACCAACTTATTGATGTTATTCAGTACGTATTCTCGATGTTTGTTATTACCACACCACCATGTCTTAACAGAGGGAAGTTGCAGTTCTTCACCAATTAATCTATTCGCGATGCTCTGTAAGAATGGCAGCAAGGCAGGATTCTCCAAGATGCTGCAGCCAGGAGGATTAATAACAACCACGTTACCTTGACGAATTGCATCTAACATACCTGCAACTCCAAGATGCGAATCCTGACGTAGTTCCAGAGGATCACAAAAAAGATCATCAACCCTACGCAAAATGACATCAATGGGTACCAATCCGTCCAACGATTTTAACCACACACGTCCGTCCAAAACTGTTAGGTCATCTCCTTGAACCAGAGTGTAGCCAAGATAGTTTGCTAAGTAAGCATGTTCGAAATAGGTTTCATTGTAGGGACCAGGTGTCAAGACAACGACGTGTGGATTATCTATCTGTCTTGGTGCTAATTCAGCAATGCAGTTCTGTATTGTGCGAAAATAGGAGGAGAGACGGTGAACCCCAATTTCACCGAATAGGTTGGGTAATGTGCGTGCAAGTACAGTTCGATTTTCAAGTGCGAATCCAGCACCAGAAGGTGCTTGGCTCCGATCACTCAACACCCAAAAACTACCGTAAGAGTCCCTACCAATATCCGCAGCATACGTAAATAACGGATTATCAATCTGTGGTGTCAAATCATGACAAGGGCGCAGGAATCCTGCGTGTGAATAAATTACTTCTGGAGGGATCACCCCGTCTTTGATTAACCTTTTCTCACCATACAGATCCTTCAAAACCAGACTTAGGAGATTCGCACGTTGTATGAGTCCAGACGAGATGAATTTCCAGTCTGACTCCGATATAATGAATGGTATTATATCTAATTCCCAAGGGCGATGTTCTTGATGTTCACCATGAACGACATAAGTAACACCATTTTCACGAAGCAGCCGTGCTGCATCTTTGTGTCGGGAAACTATTTCTTCCAAACCGAGAGTGTTTAGTGATTGAATGAACGTTTGCCAATGCGGGTGAATCTCCCCCGAGTTACTCAACATTTCATCAGTTTGTTCACTGTTAGCAAGCACAGCATTAAGGTAGCCCTGATTGGTTTTTTTCCAATGTGTTAGATCATTATGTTGCATAATTCCAATAGCATCTAATTACAAATTCTTTCGTAAATCCAATGTGTATGGATATTCTGGATTTATCTCTTCAGGAGGAACATCTACTTGACCGTGAGGTGTGCCTTCAGGTAAAAAAGTTCCTGTTGCAGCTCCAGATGGTTGTGAATGTATAACAGGAGGAGCATGACCTTCTGTTGCGAATCTACTAACACGTCTCGCTTCAGCTTCATAAGCATTGACAGGAAATGTGTCGTAGGATCGCCCTCCAGGATGTGACACGCGATAAGTACAACCACCGATTGCACGTCCATTCCATGTATCAATGACATCGAATACGAGCGGTGAATGTACACCTATTGTAGGGTGTAATGCTGATGGGGGTTGCCATGCGCGATATCGAACTCCTCCCACATACTCACCATGTTTACCTGTACTATGTAAAATTAGGCGGCGACCATTGCATGTTACAACATAGCGAGTGTCTGTCATACCACTCAGTTTTATTTGGAGTCGCTCTACCGAGGAATCTACAAAACGGGATGTGCCTGTCCGAGTCATCTCTTCACCAAGGACATGCCACGGTTCAATTGCCATGCGTAATTCGATCTCAATGTCTTGGATGTTCATTTTGCCGAGGGGTGGAAAACGGAATTCAAAGAATGGATCAAGCCATGCCATTTCAAACGGATAACCTGAGGATTGAATATCTGATATGACTTCTTGGATGTCAGATCGTACGTAGTGGTGAAGCATGAATCTATCATGTAATTCTGTTCCCCAACGGACCAGTTTGCCTTTATAAGGTGTACGCCAGAATTTAGCAATCAGTGCCCGAATCAAAAGCATCTGAACAACACTCATCTGTGCATGTGGAGGCATCTCAAATGCTCTCATTTCAAGTAACCCTTGCCTTCCACTTGCTGAATCCGGTGAATAAAGTTTATCTATGCAAAATTCTGATCTATGCGTGTTACCTGTTAAATCCACCAATAGATGCCGTAACAAGCGGTCAATCAACCAATAAGGTGATTTATCTGTATCAGTATTCAAATTGGTGGATACGGTATCAGGAATCTGTTGAAATGCTACCTCGAGTTCATAGAGTTGTTCGTCGCGACCTTCATCTACGCGGGGTGCTTGACTTGTGGGACCGATGAAAGTGCTTGAGAAGAGATATGAAAGACCGGGATGATGTTGCCAATAAGTGATGAGACTGCGTAATAGATTAGGTTGCCGTAACAAAGGACTATCTGATGGTGTTGGACCACCAATGATGATGTGATTACCTCCGCCGGTTCCTGTATGCCGTCCATCTAACATGAACTTTTCTGCACATAGTCCACATAACCTGGCTTGTTCGTAGAGTGTGGTTATATTGTTTACTAATTCATCCCAATTTTCCGCAGGATGGATGTTGACTTCAATGACACCAGGATCAGGTGTTACGTTCAGCGATTGAATTCTCCAATCGTGTGGCACTTCATAACCTTCCAAGATAATTGGTATTTGCAATTCATCTGCTGTGGATTCAATCACTTGTAAGAGAGAAAGATAATGTTCGAGATGCGTCAACGGTGGCATAAAGACATGTAACCGTCCATCACGTGGTTCAATACACAGTGCAGTACGGATAGTTGAATTCTGATTTTTCGTCTCTCCCTTTCCATCTTTGAAATTACTTAGTGTGATATCGGAATCACGTGGTTCAAATGGGTCACGTTCAAAACTTGGTTCCTCTTTTTCAGGGTCAATCCATGGCAAGGATTCAAGCGGAAGACGGTAACCTAATGGAGAATCACCAGGTAGTAAAAACAAGTTGTTGTTTTTGAAATTCCACGCGGAACTTTCCCAAGAGTTGTTCTCTAAATCCCAACGTAGTGGCAGGACGTAACCAATCGGTACACCAAGTTTGTTCTCCTGCAGTAGCTGCAGACATTTTTGACGTTCTGATACCTCCTTGAAGTCAAAGTCATTTGGATTGATGTTCAAAGGTAGTTTGCCCTCTGTCCAAAGAAAGAAAACTATATCTTCATAAGCAGGATTTATATTTTCTGAACAAATATTTAACTTTTCTGCTAAATGTAATATGAACCGTTCTGCATGATCAATACCAAAACCGTAGTCCTTATACGGTTTTGCGAGGAATCTTTCATTTTTCCATATAGGTTGATCGTCTTTTCGCCAGAAACACCCAAACTTCCAACGGGGTAGTGGTTCACCTGGATACCATTTTCCTTGTCCATGGTATAGAACACCTCCCGGTCCAAAGGTATCCCGTAATCGTATCAATAAATCTGCTGCTAATTTGCGTTTTTCCTGACTATCCGCTTCCGTATCCCATTCTGGACTGTCGGAGTTGTCTATGGAAACAAAAGTCGGTTCACCTCCCATTGTCAATCGTATGTCGTCGCGCACTATGTGTTCGTCTACCTGATGTCCGAGATCATTAATTGCTTTCCATTGTTTTTCAGTGTAAGGTTTTGTGACGCGTGGGTCTTCGTGAATTCGTCGCACGGTATTACTGTATGAAAATTCTGTTTCACATAAATCTGTATGTCCTGTGACTGGCGCAGCACTCACAGGATCTGGCACACATGCCAACGGTATATGTCCCTCACCAGCAAATAATCCTGACGTTGGGTCAAGTCCTATCCATCCTGCTCCTGGTGCATATACCTCACACCACGCATGTAAGTCAGTAAAATCCTGTAACGGACCGGTAGGTCCTTCTACAGGTTTTTGATCAGCAACAAGCTGAACAAGATAACCTGAAACAAAACGGGCTGCTAATCCAAGATGTCGTAGGATCTGAACGAGTAACCACCCACTATCCCGACATGAACCGGTCTGTTTATCCAATGTTTCATCACAAAGTTGCACACCAGGTTCCATACGAATTGTGTACTTTATATCTTCCCATAAGCGGTAATTGATACTTACAAGAAAATCAATCAATTTCTGTCGTGATATATCAATCCCTGCTATCCACTCTAATAGTTTGGAACCATTTTCTTTGACCTCCATATAAGGCATTAAATCCTTTTTGAGTTGTTCATTATAGTTGAATGGATAGTGTTCCGCGCTTTCCTCGAGAAAAAAGTCAAACGGATTAATAACCGTCATATTCGCTATCAAATCTACTTCAAGAGATAAGGATTTAGTAGGTTCTGGAAAGACCACCCTTGCCTGGTAATTACCGAAAGGGTCTTGTTGCCAATTGATAAAGTGATTCTTAGGAACAATTTTGAGTGAATATGCTTCAATGGGTGTGCGACAGTGTGGTGCAGGTTTCAAACGGAAGATATGAGGTGAAAGTGAAACAATCCGATCATATTGATAATGAGATTTGTGATTAATTGCTACGCGAATTGCCATTTTCTTAACCTCAACTGGAAAAAGTTACGAAGTACGTCTGCCTTTGTAGGTAGAAACCTATATTATTACTTTTGTGATTGCGATTGTGTGGATTCTCCATTGACAGGACGTAATGCGAAAAACGTCTTATAAATGTCTTCACCAACATCGTTGAGTTTTGTTTGAAATGCGTCAAGAAATTCATGCAAGCCGCTATGTAGTATCTGATCAACTTGTGCATAAGCAAATTCTGAGCGTAACTGCCCCAAACCTTGTTCTGCAGAATTTGAAAAAGTTTCTAACGGGGTACCAGATATAGCGTGCAATGATTCTTCTGCCTTTGATATACAATACAGAACAGAACGAGGAAATTCTCGGTCAAGTAGTAGGAAAGCAACAACTTTGTTAGGAGCAATGAGACCGTGTGTTTTGCGGTACATTTCAAAGGCACTTGCAGAATGTAGTAATGCCCCCCATTGAATGTCATCGAAGGGTGTGTTAACATCCGATACTGAGGGTAGTAGAATGAAGTATTTTACATCAACGATCCGAGATGTTTTATCGGCACGTTCAATTAACCGACCCAATTGGCAGAAGTGCCATCCCTCACTGTGCGACATGATATTATCAGTTTGTCCCATAAATAGGTGCGATGCTACTTTGATGTCAGTAAAGAACTGATGTGGTTCTGCCATTGCCCACTCTTCAGAAGTTTCCGTAACCATCAAATAAGCATCGTTAAGCTGCTCCCACATCTCGGACGAAATATTCTCGCGAATAGATCTCGCATTCTCACGCGCAGCACGCAGACAGGATATAATTGAGTTAGGATTTTCTGTATCAAAACTCAGAAATTTCAGAACTGCTTCTCGAGTGGCTTCACCATAACGTTCTTCAAAGACTTCATCATCACCTGTGGTTGCAACCAACGGATCCCATTGAGCCTGCATACCCGTCGGTTGATCGAGAATAAGCTGCAGATTGACATCTACAAAACGCGCTACATTCTCTGCACGTTCTATATATCGACTCATCCAATAGATTGATTCTGCCACACGACTAAGCATACCTTTCTCCTATACTGAACCAGATAATACCCAAGTATCTTTACTACCTCCACCTTGTGAGGAATTTACAACCAAGGATCCTTTTTTTAATGCGACTCGAGTTAGTCCACCGGGCAGGACATAGATTTCCTCCCCGTATAGAATGAATGGACGCAAATCTACATGTCTTCCTTCAAAATGATCTTCTATCAATACTGGTACACGAGATAGTGCAAGTGTAGGTTGTGCGATATAATTGCGTGGATTCTCTTTTATTTTCTCTGCGAATTCGGCATGTTCTGCTCGTGTGGCATGAGGTCCAATCAACATTCCGTAACCACCGGATTGATTTGCTTCCTTCACAACGAGTTTATCCAAATTCTCTAAAACATATTTGCGATCATCATCTTCCCAACACATATAGGTTGGTACATTTGGTACAATAATATCTTCATCAAGGTAGTATTTGATTATCTGTGGTACATACGAACATATAACTTTGTCATCAGCAACACAAGTTCCGGGAGCATTGATGAGAGCAAGTCGTCCGGATTTGTATACATCCATCAAGCCGGGAACACCTAAAAGTGATTCTGGTTTAAACACTTCTGGATCAAGGAAATCATCGTTAATCCGTCTATAGATGACATCAACCCGTTCAAATCCTTTGGTTGTACGCATGTGTACATACCCATCCATCACGACAAGATCGCGACCTTCAACTAATGATACACCCATTTGTTGTGCAAGAAAGGAGTGCTCAAAATATGCAGAGTTATAAATACCGGGTGTAAGTAATGCAACAACAGGAGATATGACTCTATCACTCACAAGGTATTGCAGCATATCCAGTAATCGACTTGGATAATCTTCTACAGGTTGTATTTGTGACATGCCGAACAACTGCGGAAATGTACGTTTCATCAGTTGTCGATTTTCCATTACATACGATACACCAGATGGACAACCGAGATTATCTTCTAAAACATATATCTGACCATCACCATCCCGGACGAGATCAGTTCCAGTGATATGGCACCAAATACCGTGCGGCGGATCTAATCCGACACACTGTTCAAGGTAACGTTCTGATGAAAGTACAACATCAGCAGGTACGACTCTATCTTTAATGATTTTCTGATCGTGGTAGACATCATCTATGAACAGATTAAGTGCATGGATCCTTTGTTTGAGACCGCGTTCTATCCATTCCCATTCGTTTGCATCTATGATACGTGGTATAAGGTCAAATGGAAATATCCTCTCAACTCCCTGTTCATCGGCGTATACATTGAAAGTAATCCCCATTCTAAGCAATGCATGTTCAGCAGTGATTTGTCGTCGAATAAATTCTCCATTCTCAAAATTACTTATTCTTTCCACGAGCATCTGAACAGCAGGACGCGCACTACCGTCTTCAAAAAACATCTCATCATAAAATCCATCAGTTTTGTATCCATCAAATCTTGTCATTGTGAATTGCCTCCCTCCTTGTGCTCATATCAAGAATTGAGTGTACCGTACCCGCCTCAACAAGTGTCGTTGGTTAGGCTAACGGTTTACACATCCAAAAGTCCTATATCTAATGTGTAATGCAATCCCTATGTCAAATTCTGCATACATATTATACCATTTCTAATTGATAAATCGTCATAATAAACTGTAGGTCGGAGTGA
>VYFM01000521.1 GCA_009842375.1 Candidatus Poribacteria bacterium
CTATAGGATTCTTTCCGCTTAGTTTCAGAAATCAACTTGTAGATAAAAAATATACCGCACGAGTTGAAATTAATTTTGGAGATGGTAAAGCAAAATATGAGAAGATTTCACAAAATAAGCCATCAGCACCAGAGAAACATGAGAAAAAGGTCTTAGAGATACCTTTTGGCACACAAGATGAACTCTCTATGATTTACTTCCTGCGGTGTAAGAAGTTGGTTCCTGGAGAGAAATACTACTTTCCTCTGATAATTAAGGCAAAAGTTGTAAAGATTAGTATTAGTGTAGAACACGGAAAGATGTTAAAAGTCAAAGGATTGGGACGTGTTAGAACGCTTGTTGTGACGACATCACACGGTTATCAACTATGGTTGACTGATGATAACAGACATATCCCTGTCAAAATTGAAGCTGAAGCAAAAATTGGTAAAATGAAAGCCAATTTAGAAAAAAGAGAATTTGTAAGATAAACAATTCGTCAGTAGTGGTTCATTTATTCTGATAATAGATAGCATCGCGTGGGTTCTAAAATCCCATTACACTATATAATTGCACTGCCGAACGATAAGGAATAGTTCGTGTTAGAGTTTTTACGAAAAACGGAAATATACCAAAAACTGGTTGAATGCATAGATAAAGGTGAAAATCCTCCGACACTCAGAGGGTTACGTAACGCATCCACTTCCTATTTCTTGACGACTATATTAGAAGATTATCCCAACCATTCTTTTCTTATTGTTTTCCCGGCACATCGAGAAGCGGAGCAGGCATTAGAAGAGGTGCGCGCGTTTTGTCGTCATAATGAAAAAGATGACAATTTGGAGTTGAATACTCTACAAGACGAACTGCATCTCTTGCCGACTTGGCAAAATACGCTCTTTGAGGGAGTTTCACCTTCCAAGAATATCTCAGTTGCACGCATGCGTTGTTTTCATTCTCTTATTACTAACAATTGTTGGACAAACTCAGAACATCTTCCTAAAGAACTATCACGAAATGTTGTGTTTACAACGGTTCGGTCATTATCCTATAAATTACCACCGCATCAAACTTTAGCTTCTGCGTGTCGAACATTTAAAACAGGTGATGAAGTTGAGTTTTTTGATATTATTCCATTTCTGATTCGAAGCGGATACCGTCATGTTGAGCTTGTTGAAGTAAAGGGAGAATTTGCACAAAGGGGAGATATTATAGATATATTTCCTCTCACCTCAGAAACACCAGTTCGTCTTGATATTTTTGGTGATGAACTTGATGAAATACGTTTGTTTGATCCCGCAACGCAGGTTTCCATTGAGCAGGACGATTCAGTTGTCATCACACCTATGACTGAGGTATGTCTGTCGGACATCTGTATAGACCATTGGAAATCTCAAACTGAACGACTTATGGAACAAAATGGAAATTCACCAGATTTCATTAATAATATTCGTGAGATGACCCGTATATTTGAGAACTATATTACAATTTCACAGATAGACAGCATAGATTCGATTGAGGATTTACCGGTTGATATTGATGGTGTCGAAGCCTATGTTCCAATGTTATATCCGAATACAGAATTGTTGACCGATTATATGCCAAAAGACACAGTGGTCGTAATGGTTGAACCTCATTGGCAAGAACGCGAAGCGGAACAGATGTGTGAACAACTTCAAGAGATATATGATCAAATAACCACAGAAGGGAAACTTATGCCTACTCTTGATACTTTACTTGTTCCTTCTGAAGAACTTCAATCTGAAATTGATAAATATATCACCGTTCCAATTTCTTTAGGTGATCAAGCGATTGACTATAAAAATAAAGAAATAGCTGATGATGTTGATGAAGAAATGGACTCTGTAGATCCACATTTTGATATTAAGCCACTTGGTCTGGGTAGGGGCAACTATCAGATGGTTATTGATCACATCAAAAGATGGACGACAAGAAACTATCTCGTAAATGTCTTTTGTGAAACAGAACAACAGTCTAAACGAGTATTTGAAATGTTACTTGAACGTGACCTACCATCTGAGAAAATATCTGTCTCAGCAGGTTTTATCTCTGAAGGGTTTTTAAGTGATTCACTAAAACTTGTTTTTATATCTGAAAATGAGATTTTTGGTAGTCGCCAACGTCGTGCAGTTTCAACAAAACGATATAATAGTGGTGCACCTATTTTGAGTCTTGTTGATATGAAGGTTGGTGATCATGTTGTTCACATTTCGCACGGTATTGCGATTTACGAAGGTATCCGCCGCATGGATATTGATGGACAATCTCAGGATTTTCTAATTTTAAGGTACAGAGAAGATGATCGTTTATATGTTCCAACGTATCAGGTTGATCTGGTGCAAAAATATATCGGAAATAAAGATGAGTCTTACGAACCGAGTATTGATTACCTTGGTGGTAAATCATGGCAAAACAGGAAAAAACGTGCCAAAGCTGCAGTTGAAGAGATGGCAGAGGAACTTCTGAAACTATATGCCGCACGTCAAGCAATTGAAGGATATAGTTTTCCAACCGAAGTGCCCTGGGAAAGTGAATTTGAGGCACTATTCCCATTTCAAGAAACAGATGACCAACTTCAAGCGATTGAAGATGTAAAAGCCGACATGGAAACAGAAAAACCTATGGATCGGTTAGTATGTGGAGATGTTGGCTATGGAAAGACAGAGGTAGCTTTACGTGCAGCATTTAAAGCGGTAATGGCAGAAAAACAGGTTGCCTTGCTTGTTCCTACGACTATCCTTGCGCTACAGCATTACGATACTTTTGAGAAAAGATTTAACCCATTTCCAATTCAAGTTGAAATGCTAAACCGATTTCGAAGTCGTAAGGAGATACAATCTGTAAAAGAGAAACTTGCAGATGGCACCGTTGATATCGTGATCGGGACACATACATTGTTGTCAGAATCTGTTACTTTTGATAATCTTGGACTACTAATTGTTGACGAAGAACATCGTTTTGGTGTAAAACATAAAGAGAAAATCAAACAGTATAAAAAGACTGTGGATGTACTTACTCTCACAGCAACACCGATTCCACGTACGCTGCACATGTCGCTTGTTGGCATTAGAGACTTTAGTATAATAAATACGCCCCCTGCCAATCGGTTGCCGATTCAAACGCAGGTTATGCCTTACAATGCAAAGGTTATCAAAGATGCTATCATGAATGAGTTATCACGAAACGGACAGGTCTTCTTCGTACACAACAGAGTACAGAATATCGGCATTATTGCTAAGACCATACAAGAACTTGTCCCACATGCGCGTGTTGCTATAGCACACGGACAAATGCCGGAACGTGAGTTAGAAAGTGTTATGTTGGAGTTTGTTCGTCACAAGCATGACATCCTTGTATGTACTATGATAATTGAATCGGGATTAGACATTCCAAACGTCAATACCATTATGATAAATCGTGCGGATGCATTTGGCTTAGCACAATTATATCAACTTCGTGGTAGGGTTGGACGTGCGGACGAACAGGCTTACGGATACCTGTTTTATCCGCAGGATAAACCTATTACAGAAAATGCCCAAAAACGTCTACAGGTCATTGAGGAATTTACTGATCTCGGTTCCGGATTCAAGATTGCACTGAGAGATTTAGAAATTCGTGGTGCAGGGAACATACTCGGGGCACAGCAACATGGACATATCACGAATATTGGATATGAACTATACTGTAAACTACTTGACGAAGCAGTCCGATCTTCAAAGGGTGAAAAAGTTGAGGAAGAAATAGAGACGAGTATTAACCTACCTATTGAAGCATTTCTGCCTGATGATTATATTCCCGACAGTCGGCAGAAAATATCTATATATAAGAAAATATCTGCACTTAAAAGTGATAAAGAGAAGCAGGACCTTACAAACGAACTTAAAGACCGATATGGAGACTTACCGGAACCTGTAGTTATGCTTTTAGAAGTATCTACAATCAAACAACTTTGTCAGAAATTAGGAATAACAGCTATTGTCGCTGGCGGAGAAAGGGTTAAAGTTACATTTGATGAACATAATCCTCGAATAGATGTAGCAGAATTTATGGAGACAGTATCCAATAACCCACACCTACAACTACGACCCCCAGTTCAACTATTGATTGATATTGACGAATTAAATGGAAAAGAATTATTAGTCGAATTACAACGGATATTGACTATGTTCATTGTATCTGATTAAATACCTTAACGGTTAGCATATACCTAACCAATATTATTGAAAGGAGAAATCCAAGTGAAAAAAATATTATGTGTTGTTGCTGTAGTTTTTACAGCATGCCTTCTCACATGGTCACTTGTCAGTTCGGACAACCATGAATCTTCTGAAGAGGAAGTTGACAAAAGTCAGATTATAATAGCAGAATATAAGTGGAATAGTGATTTCCACCAAATATCTCTTGCAGAATTGGAAGCGGCAATTGCAGAATTACCGACCTATCGACAACGTAATTATTCTACTAAAGAGGGGAAAGCCGAGTATTTAGAAGACTATATTGACAAGAGACTAAAACTGCATCAAGCAACCGATGAAAGTTTTGATAAGTTACAAGATCACCTTGACAAATTAGAAGACTATACACACCAACTGATGGTGGAAAAACTTACCGAAATAGAAGTGGATTTGAAGGTTTCCTATACGGATGAAGACCTTATGGCATATTATAAGGCGCACATGTCTAACTATATAGAAGATGCAACGGTCCGTGCTATCTGTATAACGCTTGATGATGAAGATTTAGCTTATGAAACTTTGGACCAGATTAAAGCTGGCGCAGACATCGTAGAGGTAGCCAAGAAGCTTACTGAAGAAAATAAATTCGCAAACGGACCAGGTATGAGTCAAGAAGATCCTGGTAACACCGGTTTCTTTAGAAAAAATGCTTCACCAAGTTGGGCTGAATTTATTGATGCGGTCTTCGAGATGGAAATTGGGGAAATGACTGATTCTGTGTTTGAAACAGATGTTAATGATGAGACATATTACCTCATTTTCCGTAAGGAAGAGCAGAAACCTGAACGACAGAAAGAATTTGAGGAAGTGAAATCTGATGTTGAACGGAAAGTTGAACGGGTAACGAAACGTGAACGTATAATAGAATGGGTGGATGAAATCACTGCAAAAGCTAAGTTGAAAACATATCCTGAGAACATACCTGAACCCTTTCAACCTGAAACAACTGAAGAAGAATCAGAAACACCAGAGGAGTAACTCCAATCTTTACCAAAAGGAGGTAGAATGAATGTCAAAATTTAGATGTCTGTCAATAATATTATTATTACCTGTTCTTGCCACAGTTCCTTTCTTATATAGTTGTGGTGACAAAGCGATCGGTGCAGATGGAACTGTCATAGCAGAATTTGAATGGGAAGGGAAACAACGGATTACACTTGAAGAGATGATGCAGGAGATCAGCGAACTTCCAGAATATAAACAACGTCAGTACAAGGATAAAGCTGGACTTGAAGAATACATGCTCCTCATGGCAGAAAGCCGTCTAATCCTGTGTCTTGCAAAAGACATGAAACTCAATGAAGATGATGAAATACTCAAGAAAGTTCGAGATTATCTTCAGGATTTAATGATTGATAAAATCACTGAACAGGAAGTTGATAATAAACTTGTTTTAGATGAAACTGATTATCAAGAATATTATGATAAGCACAAAGAGGATTATGTGCGACCAGCACAAGTCAGACTGATGTGTATTACATTACAGGATAAAGAACGTGCAGATGAAGTATTTGCTGAGATAAAAGCAGGTAAAGATATTGCTGTTGCTGCACAAGAGTTATCTGATAGAGGAGAATTGGTGGGGGGACCGGGTTCAAACCCCGCAGCACCGGGTGACACCGATTTCATCAGCAAAAACACTTATCCAGTAGGAACTGAACCTTTTATGGATGCTGCCTTCAACGCAGAACTTGACACACTCCATCCTTCTGTTATTGAAGTAGAGGTACAGGGTGAAAAATATTTCATAATGTTTGTTAAGAAGGAAGCAAGAGATACATTTCAGAGACCTTTTGACGAACCGGATGTACGTAAAAACGTCATTAGAAAAACTGAAAGTGAACATCGTGAGAACCTAATGAAGGAATGGTTAACGCGACTCAGAGAACGTGCTGAAGTAAAAACCTTCATTGATCGAATACCAGATGACAAACCTACTGAACCAGAACAAGAATCTGAAACACCTTCAGAGCAAACTGCTCCTGAGGAATAGATTCTAATTTGCTGTGTATGATGTCAATCAAACGATCGCAAAGTTGCTCATGTAATTGCGTGTTTCGGTACACAACAATTACATGAGCATCATATACAGTCTTACATAATCGCGTCATACTTATCTTTGATTTTATTTGCCAATAGTGGAGGTAGTCACATGAAACCCAAAACCTTTATATCTGTGTTCTTGATGATCATTGTTCTCATTAGTGTCGTAACACCATGTTCTGCTCGGATCTTTGATAGAATAATTGCATTCGTCAACGATGATGTCATCACAAAACGTCGTCTTGATTTATTGGTAAAGGAAAGGTCGTTTGAACTGCAGCATGTTCAGCGATACAGTGAAGCTGAGGCGATTAAAGAAGCAGAAAAAGAACGTGGTCTCCTGCTTGATAGGCTTATCCGAGAAATGCTGTTGAAAGAGGCTGCATTAACCTTAAAAGTCCAGGTAACAGATGCTGAAATAGAGGAAAAGATTGACAAGGTATTGACTCAATATCAAATTCCATCTGAAGATGAATTCAAGAAAATACTAAACCGTGATGGCATGACTCTTGTCGCTTATCGTGAACAGCTGAAGCGGAACTTGATGGCTGAAAAACTTGTCATGGGGAGAATTTTACCTCGTCTACAAGTTCGCGACAGTGATGTTCAAGAATTTTATGAAGAAAACAGGGATCAACTTCCAACTAAAGCAGATAGAATAAGTTTGCGACAAATCTTCATTGCATTTAAACCCAATGATGCTAACAAAAAAACTACAACTGATGCGGCTAAAAAGGTACTCGAAGAAATAAGATTAGATAAAACACGGTTTGAAGATATTGCCAAACGTGTTGCAACAAAACATAATAACAGTGCTCAATCTGGGGCACTCATTGAATCTACACCCGCAGAATTACTTTCCTATCCGAATGCTTTTTTAACAGCCCTTGCTAAATTGAAAGACGGTGAAATTAGTGATCTAATAGAAGCAGAAGATGGATTTCATATATTCATGGTTGAAACACGAAATGATGAGAAAATACTGTTTAGACGTTTAACTGTTCCCTTCATTTTTAGTGAAGAGGAGATGCAGGTTTCCCGTGATAGTGCTGATGAGATAGTTAAAAAATTGGATGCAGGTGAAGCGTTTGCAGAACTTGCAAAAGCAAACTCGGATGACTCAATTACACGAGAGAAGGGCGGAGACCTTGGTACACATGCGATTACAGACTTAAACCCGAAAATCCGTGAAATAGTTGAATCTCTGGAAGTGGGTAAGTATAGTAAACCATTTGAAACTGAGGTAGGTATATACATTTACAAAGTTGATGAACGGAAAATTCCTGAATTAACTCAGCAGGAGAAGCAACAAATAATTGGTATTCTTCGACAACAACACTTTGAAAAAGAGTGGACTGCATATACCGATTCACTGATGGAAAACGCATATATAAAAATAAAACCAGATGCAGTGCCTACACAAATATCCGAAGACAACTAACAAAGCATTGTATGAGTGAGAAATCTGTGCAGAGAAACGATGACAACCTACCTATCAATAAAATAGAACCTGCGGCATCAAATCTGTTCCAGATAATTAATCCCAGATTCACAATAGCAGATAATAGACACACTATTAGCAGACTAACTTTTGGTCTATTATTAACATTCGTGGTGTTAACCTGCTTTCTGTTTTCAAACCTGCCAATTGATGCCCAGGAAACTCCGCAAGACAAACAAACCCAACCATTACAACCTTCTGATAATGCAAATACACAATCTGCAGATGGGACAAATCAGAATTCCGATTCTGCGAAAGAAATCTTAAATCCTGAGACAATGACACCTGACCCCGAAACGGTCCTTGGGGATGGTGATGAAGTAATTCTACTGGATAACTTAGTGCAAATACATGGAAATGCACTTATCAAATATGAAGATGTAGTCCTACGTGCAGACCATGTATGGGCAGACTTCAATGATAATATTATGCGTGCTGCCGGTAATGTATATCTTAAAGTTGGAAATGAAGAAACCTATTCGGATGAACTTGTTTTTAACCTTGAAACCAAGAAAGGAATTGCAAGAAACGGGTATACTTTCAGCGATCCGTGGTACTTTGGTGGAAGTGAAATATTCAAAATAGAGGACAATAAATCCTATATACGTGGTGGTAGTCTCACGACTTGTTCGCTAAAACATCCTCATTACCATTTCAGTGTCTCTGAAGTTATTATTAAAATGAACCAAGAGATGATTGCTAAGAACATTGTCTTACGTATAGGTGGAATACCTCTTTTCTATTTTCCAGCAATTCGCCGTGATTTACGCAAAGGTAAAGTGGCAAAGATTATTGTAAGAGTTGGCACAGATAGTTATCAAGGACCAAACATCGGTATTATTCTGCCAATAGCACGCAAGAGACGTTATGATGGAGCACTTTTATATGACAGGAGTGCACGTAGAGGACAAGGATACGGTTTTGAAGGAAAATATAGATTCAATGATACACAATTCAAGGAAATATATGTACC
>VYFM01000050.1 GCA_009842375.1 Candidatus Poribacteria bacterium
AATTAATGGAGGAATAATGGATATAGAAAACGGTAGGTTTTCATTGGAATTGTTTATTGAGTTCTGGTGCCATTCACGGTTTGGGGTGGGAAACTATCGGGAAAAATTAGCTGAATATCTGGTAGAGTTGGAAATGCCGAAAACACAAACGGATGCTATCATGTATGACCTCTTTGAAAAATGGGTGCCACCATATCTTCATTACTTTGAGATTGAAGACAATCTGATATGGTATTTCTTGGTAGCATTAGCAGCAAGATCGGCATGGGAAGTAGAGATCATTCCAAAAGCAGGTGCTACCTCAAAAAGCAGGCTCTGGCAGCAATGCGTAGAACAGAAGGGGTTAAGCTCAAATCAGATGACAGTTGCACGGAAGTTTAGCTGGGATTTTGAAAAGATCCTTTCCGCGATAAACGGTGTCAATAAGGTTTTACCTGATGAAATCCATGAATGGCTTTTTTCCGAGTTTGAGGTAAAGATAACAGATGCGAAAGCAGAAATTGACGACGTGAAAGCCGGGAACAAAACAGGTGCATCACAGGAATATGCCAGTGTGGTAAAAGTCATGCAAACACGTCTTCAAAAGAAACTACTACAAAACAGGTAAAGTATGAAACAGATTGGGATATTAGATTCAGGGGTTTTTTCCGACAATACCGGACGGTTGTCAAGTCCGAGAATTTATGAGGTAATCCGAGAATTAGAGGTAAAGGGACTGTTGACAATATCGGATATAACTTATGTCCGTTCACAAGGGACAGACTTATTGCAAGATGAGCCAGAAGGTCTACGGGAAATCCGAGAAACGGAACGGTGGCATGTAGAACAGAACCGTGTAGAAAATACCGCAGAAGCATTCAAAGTGCGAGAAATTGAAAATCAGAAACAGGTTATTTTTGATAACACAGAAATAATTGTGATTTTAATGCGTCCATCTAAACAACGGAATCAATTAATTAGAGACGCAGTTGCATCAGGGAAAAGAGTGATCGTCTACCCACCATACTTCACTGATAATATGGAGTTACAAGAATTGCGCGATGCACTACCAGAAGAAACCGAGGAACGCGTCATTTTGTGGTTACCATACCGATATTCCTTAGCGTGCACAGAGATATTGCAACGGTTTGACCAGAAACAGATTGGGGCAATAGCACTTACAATTAAGTGTAGTTCATATCCCAAAAAGCAATTCATCACAGAATTTTGTAGCCCGTTTCTTGATGTCATGCTACAGATCACCGGCAAAATGCTGACTATGCAACTTACACATCAACTCTCAAGTGGCTCACCTATATATAATATACAGGGTATACATCCTGATTCAGTGCTATCATCTATATTACTGACGACTTTGGGTGGATCCCTTCAAAATATGGAAGCGGGCAGCATGGTGGTCTACGGGCGGCAGATGGAACACATTGAAACACGGAACACTTTTACAGGTATTATTTATCGGTCGGCAGAGAAGTATCACGAATCCACAGAGGTATCCCACGACCCATCATCCTCATCTCTCACTGGGTACAGGACATTAATGATGAACTGTCTGTCGGATGATTGGGCGAATGACCTGATAAAACCGTCGCTTCACAATTGCGATGATCTTCAAAAACTATTGGATGCATTATTGAATGTTGAGTTATCAATAAACCGTCCGAAAATGGAAAAAATTAGACTTATTTAATAAAGGAAAACTTATGGCATCATTGCGCGGAGCAAACGTAGAGAAATTCAAGGATTTCGCAATTTTACGGACATACACAGATATGACATTGCAGAAAATCGCTGATATGATGGATATTGCTACAAGCACATTGGGTAGATGGGAAAAGAATGAGGACTATAAGCCAGAGTTTGACAAATTCGTAGCAAAATACGAAAAGGAAACAGATGAAAAGAAAAGGCAACAGGACATTTTAGCGATAAAGATAAAATACGGTATTACTTTACTTTTTAGTGGTGATGCTACTTTGAAAGATATGAAAGATTTGTGTATCGCGCTCGAACACAGAAGGCTGCCGGAAGTCCCAGAAGATGCTATCTATAGAATAATTGAAAATACGGCTCATACTGTTAATTTGGGAATGATAGAGTTATTCAATCAACTATCTGATCGGACCCAACAGGTAATTGAGAAAAATGCTAAATAAACATTATGTAATAACCCCGGAATTTGCTAAGGTAATAATCCCTTTTCTAAAATTAGAGATGGGCAGCACATGCTGGGAGTGGTTAGTTTCTGGGATATACCTTAATTGTTATCCTATTGATATTTTACAACCAGATGCTGGCTGGATCGTTAGGGTTAATGTGCTGTTGGACGATGCTTTCCAAGTTCTGTCTACTATCGTCCCCGTTTGCTGTGAAGCGAAAATAGCGTTTAAGGTTATAGGGGATCCGACACTATATCAATACGCTTTTTCAAAGACCGCTCCAGCCGAAGATGCAGGAAAGTTTATTACGATATACACGCCAACAAGTCAGCAACTAACGGAGATCATGAACCAAGTCGACCTTGCAATCTCAAAGTTGGATATACTGCCGTGTGCTCCACCTGTGAGTGATATGCTATTTTCTGATAACTTATCATATCGATATAGCAGTTACAATCCAGACTCTACAATTAGTAGTTGTCCTGACGATTTAATTGTAGATCATGCGGATTATTTTACCCTACCGACAGGCATCACAGATCCATTTACAGGCGAGTCTGGTGATACGGACAATGACATAGGGACGACAGACACATCTTCAGTGGTAGTAATAGAAAACTACGAGATTGAAGATGTGCTACATCGGAATTACGCAACTGCGATATATAAAGGAAAAAGGGTTTCAGATGGATACCCAATTATACTGAAAGAGGCAAGACCCAACGCTTATATAGATGATGTTCCTGCTACAACACGACTTGAAAACGAGTATAGAGTTCTAACAAAAATTGCAGAATCCCGTTGTGCACATATATGTCCCACGCCTCTGGATATGTTTGAGGAAGAACACCATCTATTACTATTTATGACGGAAATTTGGAATGCACAAACGCTTTATGAATGGCGGCAAAAAGCTGAACGAACACAAACAGAACTGCTAAATGTCGCTAAAGAAATTCGGGATACACTTAGCAGTATACACACAGAAAATATTTCATGGAACGATCTCCACGCATCTAATATCCTTCTGGATTCAGCCAATACCGTATACCTGATTGATGCTGAGTTTGCATCTATAGACCCAGACAGCACAGATTTTGATCTGGACATTCGCATGTTCGGAAGGCTGTTATTATGGCTTGTATATCCTGTTGACACACTATTGGACTGGACTTGTCGGATTGATGTATTTATCCAAAAATTGGAGCAGAGCAATTATCCCCAACACTATATTGATGCAGTGCATATTGCTCTTTGTCAGAATCGCGGAGGACGCGGAATACGCGGATTGACGCTGAAGTAAGAGGGATACGGCACAAACTGGAGAGTTTGTGCTACACAAAGAGGGGCGGCACGGGGGGCGGGGGTGCTACCATGTCGGGTAGAGGAACGAAACCCGACGGACGAAGAGGTGTCGGAGGTCGCTACGCTCGCTCCGACCTACGAAGAGGTGTGTTTGCACAAACTGGAAAGTTTGTGGGACAAAAACTATAAAGGGATTTGGGAGGTGAAGAGAACCCTTCCGCGTTCCTCTGCGTAATCTGTGTAATCCGAGATTCAGACAAGCTTCCCGTCCTTAAACCGTGCGATTGCACCACGTTCTGCCAACTCCGCTTTCGCATAATGCGCTGGCATTTGCGATGACTTCCAACGACCCGCTACCTGCATGTCAACGACAGACGCACCCGCAGATGCTAACGACATCGCTGACCCGACACGCAACGAATGCCCTGAGATAAACCCGTTCACACCCGCATTTGATGCGCGTTTCTGTATGATACGACGCGCAGAATGTTCGTGGAGTCTGTTTTCCTGGATGTTGTCGCCACGACGGATCTGCCGGAATAACGCACCGCTTTGTAATTCCCCGCGCATTTTGTATTGTGAGATGATGTGCCGCGTTACATCACAAATATAAAGACTTTCCCCGCGTCCCTCTTGGTCAGATTTTGATGAGCTGAGTGTTAGGGTTGTCTCTTTGAGGTCACCGATGTTGATAGCGACAACTTCGCTGATACGGAGTAGGCAGTCGCTCATCAGTCGTATCATCGCGGAGTCGCGTAAGCCTGCGACTGTGCCATCGGTTTCGGCTTGTATACAGACCCGTTCCACCGTCTGCCAGATAAGTCCGTCGACCTGTCCGCGTCCTCTCTCTTTGCCATCTCTGCGGATACCTGCGAGTGTCGCGTTTGTAATAGGTAGCGGGACGATGCCGTCTATCTGATGTTTCATCTGCCATTTGACTGCAGCGACGATCTGCGATATTGTTGAGGGTGATTTGCCTTCGTCGTGCAGCTTGGTGATGTATGATGCGAGTAGCGAGTCGGATAAGGGAGTATCGGTCGGTTTCCAGTCATCTATACTTTGTAAGGCGCGTTGATACGCCTTTTTGGTGTTTGCGGATATGCTGGATTGGATGAGGGTTTTGGTTTGTTCCTGAAGTGCTGTGGTCGGTGTTTCAAGTTTAGCGATTTCGTTTTGCATTCAATTCCCCAATTTTCATAGCGTTGTATAACCTTAATTATATAACGCTAATGAGGTGGGTTTGGATACAAAGGATTGTCAGAATCGCGGAGGGTGCGCGGTGGGTCGCTGCTACCATGTCGGACTTCGCTTTGCTCACTCCGACCTACGAGACTAATCGCAACCAGGAGGGCGCGTTTTTTTTGTCTGAATCGCGGAGGACGCGGAATACGCGGATGGACGCGGATTTCTGAGTCTTCGTCTCCAAGCGTCCCTTCTAAAGTTTTGTTTTATGATTTGAAGGGATTATGGGATGCGAAGTCTCATAAAGCCGCGTTTTTCCGTGTTATCCGTGTCCTCTGCGATTCAGAAATGGCATCGCCCATTGGTGTTCATATCCACTTTTATCCACCACAACCTTGATGTTCACAGGAACCGACTTCGGCATGAGGTGTCCATCCGCTGTAATACATAGTTGTTCCAGAAAGTTGCACATCTCTTTTTTCACCAGGTGAAAGATCAACCGATGGAGTCGGTCCGAGTTCTACTCCATTAGATAAGTGAACTTCAACGCGGACTTGTTCCAACGTTTCGTCAGTGGTATTCCCTACCGTGCCTTCAAAGGAATTGGTTTCTGCGTCATAACTCATGATAAGCCGCACACCATTTCTGACGGTATCGTAGGTTTTGTCAAGGTTTAGTTGTGTCCCTGATTCTTCTTGGCCTACGTTAATGGTAGGATTATTCATCCCCGAACAGCCAGTAATAAGGCTGACTGTTAAAATAATGACTATGAGAGTTACATTCAATTGATTCATCGATTTCCCCTTTTGACATTTTGATTATACAGTCTTTCTATGTGTTTGTTGTTCCGACTCAAGTTTTACTTCAATATAATCCATAGCTTCCCTTCGCGTAATCTGCGTAATCCATGATTGAAACAAAAGTCTGAACCAGTATTTTCAGGATTTCAGGATAACCAGGATTGTGAGTTTGAGACTATACATCACAATCAAGGATAAACACTTGTCTTTGGAAACGGGATACAGGAGACGAAGACTCAAAACCGCGTTCATCCGTGTAATCTGCGATTCAGACAATTACGCACCGCGTGCAATCCGCCTCTTTTGTAGCACAAACTTTCCAGTTTGTGCAATAGATACGCAAACTGGAAAGTTTGCGCTACAAAGAGGAATACAACACCTGTCTGAACCAAGATTTTCAGGCTTAGAGGATAACCAGGATTGTGAGTTTGAGACTATACATTACAATCAAGGATAGACGCTTGTCTTTGGAAAAGGAACTTTGGATGACCAACCTCATAATCCTGCTAATAAGGTCACTTCCTTATCACCATCTTCCGCAGAGGTGATACACGATCCGTCCGCAGTTGGTAGAAATATACACCGTTTGCTACGCGTTCACCAAACTTGTTCTTACCATCCCATTTCGCGGCACGGCTTCTACTCGTATAATAACCTGCCTGTTGATGTCCAAGCTGCAGCTCACGCACAACCTGCCCGCGGATATCGTAGATCGTTATATTCACATCACTCGGTTTGGCTAATTGATACGGTATCCACGTTTCTGGGTTAAAAGGATTCGGATAGTTTTCAAGAAGCAAGGTATTTGTAGGCAGGACATCACCGAACAATAGGTTAAGCACCGCAATTCCTTCATCTACAACCGTATCGGGTAGAATAGTATAGGCGTATTGCCAATCAGCCTCTGCTAAAATCGCACGTTGTGTAGTTACTGCCCCCGGTGCCCCCGCGACTGGTGGCATATATTGTGCTACCAAGATAATATCGTAAATATCAACAATGCCATCTCTATTGACATCTGGATTCGGGAACGGATCACCGACTATCTTTTCACCGTATCTCACAGCGACCAACACCAGATCAACTATATTCACAACGCCATCTTTGTTAACATCTGCGTTGTTGCGTTCATCGACTTCAGTAACAGTGGAATCCGCAAACACTAACGTAGCATTTGCGAGAATGAAATGATCGCACGAATCATCACCAGCATCGCTAATTTTGATTGTAAACGTCATGGTATTCTTTGGGATATCAACTGATATTTTTTTGTTTTGTGCTTGATCGGCTGTCAACACGCCAGACCTATAAATCTCCATATAGTCGGCAAGACATATAACTTCAACAGCAGCTTTACCCTTGCACGATGCAGGCATGTGAAAATAAGCATTAAACTTGGAGTAATCCCCTCTGCTGATGTCATATACGAGTTGGCTTTCGGCATGTGAATAAATCCAATATTCCCATATATCCATATAGGGCGTGAATAGGTATTCTTGCGGTAGTGGAGGATAGTATCCATCAGGTGTTTTCTCCCATGTTAATCCTATCCATCCTGCCCATTCGTCACGATTATTGGTTGGCACAAGCGAATCTGTAGTGTCATAGGTTAACGTTAGAGGGGATCCGTCTTCTATGGGATCAACGGATTGGACAATTCTGGAAGACAGAAGTCCCCAATAAAGTTCAGTCACAAACCCATTTGGGTCATAAACACGTAATCCAATTTCGTTTGAATCGAATGTATAAAACAGTTCTGGCACCTCAAATTCCACAGTCGCACTCGTGGATGTGCCATCATAATCTTTGCATAAGAGTAGACTATCACCTACAATATCAGAAGAAGGTTGAACAACATATCTTGGTATAAAAAATTGGACCTGATGGATACCATCTGGGTCCGTTACGTGAAATTTGGGTTTCCATTCATTCCCCGATTCAGGATATACCCCTTCTGACAACATCTGAATCACACCATCTGTATTTG
Source organism: Candidatus Poribacteria bacterium (assembly GCA_009842375.1). Classification (GTDB taxonomy): domain Bacteria; phylum Poribacteria; class WGA-4E; order WGA-4E; family WGA-3G; genus MSPOR6. The sequence goes on from VYFM01000050.1 coordinate 7,431, forward strand.
TTATACCATCAAAGCTTCTATCCTGATTAAAGAACGGATTGACATTTAATGCAGCTGCTGCACAAGCGGAAATCTTTGTTTGATTAGCACCGTAAGACATGATATAGAGATCATCCCGAAAATCGTGCTTCAGGTCAAAAGCATGTCCAAGTTCATGGGCAATTATGGCTATTCCATTAGGTCCTGACACACACCTACCTGAAGCAGGAACGAGTGCGGGTCCACCATCTAAATATGCAATACCACAAGCCCCGTCAATAGTGCCAGTACTCAGGTCGGTAACAACGAGATATGCATCTTTTTCTAAATCAAACTGCGGCTTAAGTTCTTCTGTCACTATGGGTAGTGTGTATGAATGGTAATACGCATCATTATTTTTGCCGGTGACATTGTAGACGATTGCTTTTCCATTCGCATCTGTCTCTATTTGGAACGTTTTCTGTCCGTATCCGTGTTCCTCCATCTGTTTTGCATAAAAACGCTGGACCTCTTTGATACGGACATCCATCGCATTTGGTATATATTGTTGAAAGGGTCTGTCATTAGGGACGAAGTATATGATTTTTACCCGACGTTCCGCATCAGCGATGATGGGGATAGTGATGGTATCTTTAGGAATCGTATCAACAATGTCTACAGAACTCGCACTGATTAACTTTGCATCTCCAATCACGGCGTGGTCACAGCCATCATCATCTAATGTGTCAAAGACGATTTCAAGTTCTTGAGCGTCTGTAGGAATGTCAAATTCAACTTTGATAGGCGGTGTATTTTGCCTATCTGGTGCGTCTTGATTACCGGCTATTGGTTGTGATCTATAGACTTCAATATCATCAATGTAAAAAATGAATTGCACCTCGCCTCCATTACCACAAAACCCATCTGTTTGATCTGATATACCGATATATCCTTCAAAATGTAGATAATCACTGCCGGTAAGGTCATAGACAAGGTTTGCAGGTGCGTGTGTGGCGATACCACGCTCGAAATAGACACCTCCGACCACGATTTCATTCCGAGTTCCAATCCCATCACCTATCGTCGCGTTGTCTGTGTCTATTGGACCACCCCAACCTGTCCAGTCCAAACTTGCGTTTTTAGGGTTAAGTCCACACGCATTCGGTATCGGTTGACTACCGCCGATGAAAGCAAGGTAGGTAACAACATCCCTCTGATCTTCTTCAATAATAGTATCGTAATCGTTTCTGACCTCAACATCTTCATTCTCAACTTCTACCGTGGGGAGCCATCCTGGACCGAGTATATTGACGCAATCACTCTTTGCTGCATGGGATTCTACGAATGAGAGTATAGTCC
>VYFM01000345.1 GCA_009842375.1 Candidatus Poribacteria bacterium
GGGCCCGCGGGCATGGAACCGTGGTCCCCGCCGGAAACCCCGGCGGCGGTGCACGGGCTTCTGCCCTGGCGCGCCTTCGACGAGCGGAACGAGTTCTACGTCAACGCCGCGAGCGTGGGCTTCGTGCTGGAGCTGCCGCCCTTCGCGGGGATCGACGCCGAGACCCTGGGGGCGCTCTCGGGCACCCTGGCGGACGCCGCACCGGAGAAATGCACGGTCCAGTTCATCCACTGGGCGAGCCCCCGGTTCGGGGCGGCGCTGGAGACCTGGGCCGCGCCGAGGAGGGAGGCGGGCCCGGTGCAGGCGGCCATCGCCCGGCACCGCACGGAGCTGTTCGGCAAAGCCGGCTGGCGCCCCCTCCACGAGGGCGGTCCGCCCTTCACCCTGTCGGACTACCGGGTGTTCGTCACCGCTTGCCTGGACCGCCAGCCCGGCCCCCCGGACCCGGCTGTTGAAACTTTCCTTGCATCCTTCAGGCGCGCCCTGGAGGGGACCCTGGCGTCCGCGGGCTCCACCGCCATCCGGATGGCACCGGATTCCTTTCTCTCTCTTGCCGCGGAATTGATATCGCCGGTGATCTTGCCGGACTCCGAGCCGGGCACACCGACGCCCCTTCACCGCCCGCAAAGGCGCTGGTCTCCAAGGGATCCCATTCATCTCCAGTGCGCGTCGCCGGGAACGGCCCTCACTGTCGCCCCCGCCGGCCTGGTTTTTCAAACTTCAACTTCCGACTCCGGAAGAGATGGTGAGGCAGGAACACACAGCACGACTTCCAATGGAGAAGTTGAAAAAACCGGGATACGGGTGCTTTCGGGGGTGGCGTTCCCGGACGTGTGGCCGGGATGGCGGGGGAACGCCCTCATCGGGGATTTTCACCGGGACTTCCTCCAGCCCGGATGCCCCGTCCTGACCTGCCTCACGATCCTGTGCGGGGAGAACGCGGACGGGGAGAAGGCTTTCCTCAAGTCCGCACGGGCCACCCAGCAGGCGGGCACGGGCATCGCCCGTTATCTCCCGGGACTTCCGGAAAAAGCCCGGGACTGGCAGTTCGTCACCGAACGCCTGAAGGACGGCGAGCGGCTGGTCAAGGCGTCGTACATGGCCGCGGTCTACGCCCCCCTGGATTCCATCGACGAGGCCGAGCAGGCCGTGCGCGCCATCTACCACGGCCAGGGCTGGCGCGTGAACGCGGAACGGTTCGTTCAGCTTCCCTCGTGGCTATCCTGTCTTCCGATGGCAGCCGCGGGAGGTCTCGGCGAGGATCTCGCCCGCATGGGCAGAATGAAGACACTCCTCACCTCCTCCGCCGTCAACCTCGCCCCCCTCCACGGCGAATGGCGCGGCCAGTCCTTTCAAGCCTCAGTAGGTGCGTTGGATACTCCCCCGGCGTTGTTGCTGGTGGGACGGAGGGGGCAGCCAGCGTGCTGGTCTCCGTTCGCCAACGAGGCCGGAAACTACAACGTGGCGGTTACGGGGAAGTCCGGTTCCGGCAAGTCGGTGCTGATGCAGGAACTGGTGGCCGGCATCGTCGGCGGGGGTGGCGAGGCCGTGGTGATCGACGACGGACGTTCGTTCCAGCACACCGCCGAGGCGCTTGAAGGCGCCTTCATCGCCTTCGGCAGCGATCCCGCATGCCTGAACCCCTTCGCCATGATCGACGCGGACACGGCGAACGGGGACGGGGACTACAGGGAGGAGTGCTTTTCCATGCTCTCGGGTGTGATCTCCCGGATGTGCCGGAGGCGGGGCGCAATCGACGACATCGAGGCGGCCCTGATCGCCGGGGCCATCGCCGCCGCCTGGGACGAGGCCGGAAACGAGGCCGATCTCGGCACCGTGCGCAAGCACCTGGAAGAGAAGAAAGACAGAAGAGCAGGGGATCTGGCGGTTTCACTGGGTCCCTGGTGTCCCGGAGGGGCCACCGGAAGACTGTTCGCGGGTTCGGAGACACCCGCTCTCGACCGGGCCCTCACCGTGTTCGAGCTGGCCGAGCTGAAGGGCCGGGGGGACGTGCAGGGGGTGGTGCTGATGCTGGTGGTGTTCCTCGCAACCCAGCGCATGTACCACGGCCCCCGTACCCGTGCCAAGGCCATCGTCATCGACGAGGCCTGGGATCTCCTGTCGGGTGAGGACAGCCGCGCATTCCTGGAGGGCGCGGCGAGGAGAGCCCGAAAATACCGGGGTTCTCTGATCACCGGTACCCAGTCGGTGAACGACTACTACGCCAACCCGGCTGCCACCGCCGCCTGGGAGAACTCCGACTGGACGATTTTTCTGGCGCAGAAGGGGGAATCCGTGGAACTACTGAAACAGGAAAAAAGAATCCACTGCGATCCGGGGATGGAGCGGGCCCTGAAGGGCCTGGCCACCGCCGACGGGCGCTGGGCGGAGTTGGTGCTCCACGGCCCGGACGGCTGGCGCCTCGGACGCCTCGCCCTTGACCCCTGGTCGGTGGCGCTTTTCTCTTCACGGGGACAGGCGTTCTCGGCCGTGGAGAAGCTGAAGGCCGAGGGCCTGACCACCATCGAAGCCATCGACAGGCTTTCAAAGCATAAGACATCGGGCATCGAGGATCTGCCTGACGGTTCTTCCATGCACAAGCCATCGGGCGCCGGAGACAACCCGGGAGCCTGAACCTGACGATCGAAAAAACGAGGTGAAGAACATGAGACGAAGAAGAACCACGAGGGACGAGACCGGAACCGCACGGAAAACCCCGTCATGGCCGGGCGATCCGGAAGGGATCACGGCGGCGGACATCGATTTCGAGGCGCTGTCTCATGTGCTGGCCAACACCTGCCGGTTCAGGGGACGGACGACGCGCTACCACTCGCTGGCGGCCCGTGCGGTAATCGTGAGCGAGGAGGTGGAGGCCCTGGATGGGCTCGATACCGGGGATCGGAAAAAACTGGCCCTGCATGCGCTCCTTGCGGACGCCCCTGTGGCCTGGATGGTTGGGCGGGATCCGGATTCGAGAAAAGCGGCGGAACGGATGGCGAAGCTCGTCCGGGGCATCGAATGTGCCGTACGGGAAGCCGCGGGCCTCGATCCGGAACTTGAAAAGGGTCACGGGGAGCTCCTCAGGTTCGTCGGGCGGATGGCCGACGCGGCCGAGCGCCGTGACCTGGCGGGGGCCGGGATACCTGCGGAACCGGGCGTGGCCTTTCCGCCGCTCCGGCGCCGGATCAGGCCCGTGGACCCGGACAAGGCGGCGAAGCTGTGGCTTGCCCGGTTTCATGAGCTATCCGGTCCGCCGCATGGCGGTACGGGTGGGGCCTACGCTGGTGGAAATCGGGCCGCGGATCCCGGAGAAGGCGCAAAAGGGAACCCGGGAGGAATGGCACGAACGGTTGGATCGGAAGATGAAAGGAATGGAATGCGTGAGGCGGCCTGACCATGGTTCCCAGCCGCTGGATCCTGAAGAGGAAAGAACCGTGAGCGATGTCCGCGTTCTCCTGTCCGCCGTGCTGCTCGCCATGGGCGTGTCCGCGGCGGTGTCGGTCGGGTTCGTTCGGTACGCCGGTGACACCGGCCCGCGCATCGTCACGGTGCGGCTTGCTGAACTCACAGCCGAGCATGTTCTTCAGATTGCGGGTGTGCCCGGTCGTGCATTGGTGCCGGGTGCCGCACCTGGATCCGGCGCCGCATATGACGCACAAGAAACCCGGGCATGGGCGGCTTCGCTCGAAATGGCGCTCGATACGGTGGCCGCACGGAACGGGGCAGTGCTCCTGCCGGCCCGCGCGGTCGCCGCCGGGGCGGTAGACGTCACTCGCGAAGTGATACTTGAGATGGAACTGATTTCCCAGGCGTTGGATGCCGCCGCAGAACAGGAGGCGAGGCCATGATTGTTTCAAGCTCCATATTCGGGCAGCGGGGACTTGGTGGGACACCTGGTCACCACGACGGAGGAGTGACGGGCGGCAGGATAGCCCGAGCTGGATTCGTTGTCATGGTTGTATTGGCCATCCTGTGGCTGCTGGCCATATCACGGATCCACGTCAACGCGAGCTGGTCGGACAGCGCCTGGGGGTATTTCGTGCTGCCGATGTGGGGCGATCCCCAACCCGGCGAACTGGTGGTCTTCGAGCCTCCGGTTCCGGAGTCCGGGATTCCGGGGATGCCGTACCTCAAGACCATCCTGGGGACTCCCGGTATGCACGTGTCGGTCGATTCGGGCGGCATAGTCATGGTCGGCAATACCGTTGCGGGAGAAGCAAAAACAAACGCGTTGGACGGCAGACCGCTGAAGCCAACAGAACCGACAATCATCCCGCCCGGCCATTACTACGTCCACGCCGGCCACGTCGACAGCCACGACAGCCGCTACGCGGAGATCGGGCTCGTCCCACGGGCGCGTATCCTCGGGCGCGCCTTCTCCGTGCCGGACCTTCCCTGGCTCGGCCTCGTGGGCCCACTTGTCGGGCTGGAGGACATCGTCGAGACTGGAGCCTGGAAACAATGATCAGGGGAGCGGTGCGCTTCCGGCACTCATCGCCGGATTCGGTCAATTCGACGCATTCGGGAATAACGCCCACGCATCTCCTTGCGCTGGTGCCGGCGTTCATCCTGACGGCGATGCCGCCCATCGCGGCGTCGGCCCGGGACCTCGGCATCCGCGGCGCCACCTGGATCATCGCCGAACCGGATTTTCTGAGCGTCATCGGCGGCCAACTAGAAATCCTGCAAGATTCCGGGGCGCTGGATCGGGAACTTGAAAAAGCCGCCGGCCGGGCGATCGAGCGGATGGAGGAGCCCGAGCCCGTGGCGGGCATCGCTCCGGCCAGGAACCGCACCACAAGGCTGTTCGACCCCACGGTAAAACTGGAAACGGATGTTTTTGGTTCCGACGGGACATTGATTGCCGCGGCTGGAACCAGAATAAACCCGCTGGAATATTCCGCCCTGACGGAAGACGAAAGGGACCTGGTGTTCATCGACGGGCGGCGGCAGGTAGAGGTGGAATGGGCCCTCGGCCGGGACCGGCCATCGAAGATCGTGCTCTTGGCGGGACGTCCCCTCGACCTCGCCCGAGCCCATGGCCGTCCCTTCTTCTTCGACCAGGGCGGCCTCTTCGCCGAGAGGCTCGGCATCCATCACACCCCCACCCTGGCTCTCCGCGACGGGTTTTTTCTGCGCCTGGTTGAAATACCCGTGTACGGAGACAGGGAACGACCGCCCGCAGGGAAGGGGAGGCCCAGGTGAGAAGATTGAGATCATTGAAATGGCTTTGTGCGGTGGCGGCACTCCTCGTCCTGGTTCTGCCCGCGCCGTCATGGGCGCAAACCTGCACCGGCCGTTTCGTGAACCCCATCACCGACGTGTGCTGGGAGTGCCTCTTTCCGATTTCCATCGGCCCGGTCTCCATCGGCCGCGCCTCCGGCGCGCCGGACACCTCCAATCCGGGTTCCCCCATCTGCTTCTGCGGTTCTCCCATCCCAAGGATCGGCCTGTCTTTGGGAGTCTGGGAACCCGCGAGGCTGGTGGACGTCACCCGCGCCCCTTGGTGTTTTCCGAACCTGGGGGGCATGACCATCGATCCCGGCCTGCCCGCGGGCCGGGGCCGCACCGGCTCCTCCGGCGCAGACGGCGCCCAGGGATCCGTCTGGCATGTCCATTACTACGTGTATCCCGTGCTTTCGTGGATCGGTGCGCTGCTGGACCTCGGCTGCCTGGAGGGGGGCGGCCTGGACATCGCCTGGATGTCCGAACTCGACCCCGCCTGGCTCGACGACGAGCTTTCCTTTCTTCTGAACCCGGAGGCGGCCCTCTTCGCCAACCTGCCGGCCCAGGCGGCCTGCGCGGCGGACTGCGCAGCGGCCTCCACGGGCCTTCCCGTGGATTCCCTCTTCTGGTGCGCGGGATGCCAGGGCGGGATGTACCCGGCGACGGGCAACGTGCAGGCACACGTCGGGGGCGTGCAGGCCTCCCTCCTCGCCGCCCAGCGGTTTCTCTATCTTCTGCATCGGAGGGGGGTGGCCCTGGGTACGTCGGGGTCCCAGGCCCTCTGCGGGAGATACCGGATGCCGATTATGAAGAAATCGCAATACCGGTGGCAGATGACCCAGCCGGTGCCGGCGACCTCGCCCATGGTGGGCTGCAACCCCACGGGGCGCACCACGGTGCTGTGGGAGTCCATGCGGGAACTGCCGGTGTCCGGGGAGAACTTCGGGTATCTCCTGTGGCGCAAACGCAATTGTTGTCTTCTGTAATCGGACGGAAGCAGCTATGAAACGTCTCGCAACCTCGTATATGGCAACGTTTGTCCTGTGCGTCTTCGTCCAGGCGGCAGGGGCCGATGAACGAACCGTCGTTCCGGCTGAAGTGCAGGCAGATGTGAAGGCGCTCGTGGAAGAGGTGTTGGACAAGGCGGTCGGCAATGAGGATCAAAAGAAATGGGCCCGGTCGGTGATCGGACGTGCCCTGGGGCGTGCGGGGGGAGTTTCGGAAAATTCCGCGCCGGGTTCCACCGTTCCGGCCAGACCAACACAGTTCCCGCTGGCTGCCGAAAGGCATGCATCGTCCGTGGCGAAGGGGCTGTCGGGCCGGGAAGCCAGTGCGGAGGTGCTGATCTTCATGAGCCTGTCCGTCCCCCCGGAAAGCTGGCGGCAGTGGGCGGCCCAGGCCGAACGCGCCGGCGCGCCCCTGGTGCTGCGGGGCGTCCTTGCGGGAGAGGAAAGAGGTCAGACGGGAAGCTTGAGAAAAACCGCGCGGGAGGTGGGTGCGCGTCTGGGCGGCCATGACGTCGGGGTCGCCATCGACCCCCGCCTGTTCCGGTTCTTCGGGGTGGAGCGAGTGCCCGCGGTGGCGGTGGTTCCCGGGGGTGTGCCCGCTTGCGCGAGCCGGGGCTGCTCGGCCGATCCCCCACCGCCCCACGACCTGGTGGGCGGGAACATCGGGCTCGTGGCCGCCCTGGAGGCGGTGGCCGACAAGGGCGGCCCCGGGCGGGAGGCGGCACGGCTGATGCTGGAACGTCTCCGCGGCAAAGGTTGAGGATTATCCGGATGGAGAACAGAAGAATCATGAAATATGCGGTGGTATTCCATTTTCTCTTGGCAGTGATCATGGTCATGCCGGGTCTGGCCTGGGCCGGCGATCCCATGTCCGAGGCCAGGGCGGTCGGCCAGGCGGGACGGGTCACGGCGGGCGCCATCGCCAGGGATGCTTCCAGGGTCTCGACCGTGCCGGGATACGAGGGCACGGACGTGCCGGAGAGGGACATCGACGCCGACGGGCTGGAGGACGCAGGACGGGTCAGGCTGACGGACACGGACGACCCCGGCGGCGGGGCCGGACGGGACGTGATCCGGGGAGCCACGATCCGTCCCGACGTTTCGATTCCGTCTTCCGATCCCGGGATCGTACGTTCGGACACGATCTCCCGGACGCCGTCGGCGTCCTCCCATGGCGCCTCCGGATTGGCTTCGGGATCGGTGGACGACTGCGACTCAGGGGTCCAGGACGCCCAGAGCGGCGGGTCCTGCGGACGGGTTTCCTGGTGCGTCGGATCCGACTGCTATTCCCAAGCCTCGGAGTCGAACACCGGGTTTGTCGGGGCCAGTGCCCGCCTGAACATGGTGCTGGAGATGGGCGGGGACCAGTTCGACCGGGACAACCTCCGGTTCTTCGCCGGGCAGCGCCGGGCCTGCACCATCAAGTACGGCGGCCTCGCCAACTGCTGCAAGAATTCCGGGCTCCTGGTGGGGATGGCCAATTGCAGCCAGTCCGAGATCGATCTTGCCGAGGAACGCAATGCCGGAAACACCCACTACCTCGGACAGCGGTGCGCAAGAAGAATCTTCGGGTTCTGCATCCGGCGCGAGCGGGTCTGGTGCGTGTTCGGCTCGAAGCTCGGGCGAATCCTGCACGAGCAGGCGAGGCCCCAGCTCGGGCTCGACTGGTCGAGCTGCGAGGGGTTCACCGTGGCGGAGGTCGAGCGGATCGACTTCGGGGCCGTCGACCTGTCCGAGTTCACGGACAACCTTCTCGACGGGTCCATGGAGCCTTCCATATCGCTGCCGGAGACCGGCGGCACCCAGGCACTGATGCGGGACCGGATCCGGGACTTCTACACGGAGAACGACTGATGGAACGGGGACCAGGGTCAAGGCTGAAGCCGAGGCCGGAGTCGTTTCTCCTGGGCCTCATGGCGTTCATGATGGTTGTCCTGCTGCTTATGCTGCTGGTCCTTGCGGAGCAGGCAAAGGCCGGGAATCTCCGTCCCTGGTGTTCTTCTCAAGCCTCGGCAGGCGCTTCATCCATGTATTCGGGCAACCATTCCCTGGGCTGGCATTTCTATTGCGACAGGGCGGAACGGGAGGAAACCACCGAACCTCAAGCAATACAAACACCGGAAACGGATATCGAACGAAAGTCACCTGCAGAACCCGGAAAACAACCGGAGTCCGCTATAGGCCGAATAGAGAAGTTAAGAAAGGAACTGGAGGAGGCGAGGGCGGCGGCTATCCTTGAGCCGACCACGGAAAACGTGGCGGCATACCTCCACCTGCAACAGGAGACGCTCGAAAGAGCCGCGGTGTTTTCGGACGTGTTCCGGCGGACGGTGTGGACGACACCGGAACTGGACTACACCCTGAGGCGCCCCGTGGGTGCGCTGGCGAAGCGGCTCTGGTCCGATGGGCGGAGGGCCGAACGGGACGGCGTGCTCGCGAGGCTCGGGGAGCGCTACGGCCTCATCTACCTCGGCGACGCGGACT
>VYFM01000623.1 GCA_009842375.1 Candidatus Poribacteria bacterium
GCAAACTAAAAGTTTGCGCTACAGAAATGTCCTGTTAATTATAAAGTTCACTATAGTTTTAAGATTTGTAAGTGGATAAGTGTTACTAAGCGTTTATATTGTAGTTCGTTTAGAGTGTAATCGCCCCGCGATATGTCTAATACCTAATTAACGAGATTTATCTTATTTTTCGACGGTAGGTGCGGTTTCCTAACCGCACTTGGACCAAATATCTGTCAGTAGGGACGAGGTCTCCTCACCCGTGCAAACAAGGCGAATCAGGTTAATTTGGTATAATCTGTGTCGGGGTTTCACTGTTGTTCTACCCTACCTACAAAGTATCTATTGAATTGTGAAAACTATATCAGAAAAACCGAAAACTAAATAACCCTGATTAATGTCATCTGAGAGATTGTCTTTATCGCTCCATTGTGTTATAATTGCGGTTAGTTTTATTTCACTGTTGAAGGAAAAGATATGTCTTTGAGTAGTTCACAAAACGGAGAGATACTCCGTGACATAGATAAGATACTCATTATCCGCACTGATGGTATTGGAGATTTATTGAACTCAACACCAGCAATTGCTCTGTTGCATCAGAACTATCCATCAGCAGAAATAACGGTATTGGCAAGTTCACTCAATGCCCCTGTATTAGTTGGTAATCCAGATGTTGACAAAGTGCTTGTGTTTGACAGACAGAGAGAACATCGGGGATTATCTGAGCAGATTCATTTTATGAATGGATTACGTAAGGAGAAATATAACCTCGTTGTTGCGATGCAAACCGCTTCATTGTCTCATTGTATTGCCTTTCTTTCAGGTGCTACATATCGTTTAGGTCGCTATCAGAAAAGGTTTAAATCAACACTAACACATACATGGCGTGGAAGATACCGAAAAGGTGAAACCCATGAGGCAGACAGAAACTTGGACTTAGTAAGGTTAATCTGTCAAGGTGAAAGTGAACGTAAACTTGTTTTCAACCTATTACCTGATGAGATTAGGACAGCAGAAACAGGTCTTGAGTCTTTAGGTATCAGCAATGGAACATTTCTTATCGGCATGCATCCAGGTGGGAGTTCTTTTGACAAACGGTGGCCCGAAGAGCAATATGCAGCACTTGCAGACAGACTTGTTCAACAATACGATGCTACGATACTTATTTTTTACGGTCCAGACGAAGAAGAACTGGCTGACAATATACAGAAGTCAATGCAGTCAGATGCAGCTGTTTACGCACCAGAGACAATTCGTGGTTTGGGTGCAATGTTATCTTGTTGTGACATGTTTGTGTGTAATGATTCCGGTCCGATGCACCTTGCTGCAGCACTGGATATACCAACCACGGCTATTTTCGGTCCCACCGATCATGTTGCATGGCATCCAATGAGTGAAAACGCATCTGTTGTCAGGAGAGATATGCCGTGCTGGCCCTGTAGCGCCCACAAGTGCAAAATCGGATGGGAATGCACCAAAAAACTACCCATTGAAATGGTTTGGAATACAACATCTATGACCATAAAAGCGATCCAAAAATGAAAATTGCAATTGCAGCTTGGGGTACTACTGGAGATGTATATCCTCTATTAGCTCTCTCAGAACGATTGTTAAGAAGAAATCATCACATCCGTATCTGTGCACCGACCCTCTATAAGGACAAGATTATTGACATCGGAGCAGACTATTATGAGGTAGGTGTTGCATTTGATTTGGTAGAATTTCACCACACGATGGATACAATGATTTCAATGCGCGACCCTATGGCTACACTTCTGATCGTAGCAAAGGAAGGGATTCTGCGTCGCGGAGAAAAGTGGCATTACGACTGCCTTGAGGCGATGAAAGGGTATGACTTGGTGATATGCCATTCCGTAGACATTCCGGCACAAGAGGCTGCCATCAAGAATGGTATACCATGGCTTACTGTAACATATTGCCCCGGTTTTATAAAGACACCAGATAACCCACCATATCCGTTTCCTAATTGGAATCGGACGTTCAACAGCATAATATGGAAATTAGTAAGGCTAAGGCTCAAATATTCTGTTGATCCACTTTTCAATCAGTTTATCGTCTCTGTCGGTGGGAAACCGAGGGCTTTTATGGCTTCTGACGAGATTTATTCACCATATATGAATCTCATTGCTGCATCTCCATCTATATGTCCACCCGCTAATTTAACACCAAACCATGAATATACAGGTGTTTGGCATTTTGCACAGCCCGATTATACACCACCATCAGAACTCACAGAATTTTTAGCAGATGGCACGCCGCCTATAGTCATTACGTTTGGGTCTATGGGAGGCAGTGATGGGAAAGAGACAACAGAGATATTGGTTGAAGCAATCAAAATGACAGACCAACGTGCAATTATCCAAGCAGGTTGGGGTCTGTTAGGCACACAAGAAGTGATACCAAATATTTATTGCACAGAATATGTGCCACATCGGTGGTTATTTCCACAGGCGCGTTGCGTTGTGCATCACGGTGGTGCTGGTACAACAGCATCAGTTTGTCGTGCCAAAGTGCCATCAGTCGTTGTGCCACATATCGGTGATCAATTCTATTGGGGAAAGTTACTATATGACTTGGGTGTTGCCCCAAAGAGTCTACCTCGACGTAAACTCACTCCTGAACGTCTTGCACAACGGATTAATAGAGTTATGTCAACACCAGCAATGACTGAACGCGCAAAAACCATAGGCATACAGATAGCGTCTGAAGACGGTTTGGCTACTGCGGTTGACTTGATTGAATCCTTCCCCTTGTCTCAACAATGAAAAAAATCCTTGTTTTCAGTTTCAGTTTCATCGGTGATGCAGTGCTTTCCACCACCGTTATCCAACCCCTGCGATCACATTTTTCGGATACCCATCTAACCTTCCTGACTGGTCCAAGTCCCTATAACCTTCTTGCCAAGGATCCCCAAATTGATGCCATTCTTGTTTATGATAACCGAGGTGAACATGCTGGTTTGAAAGGTAGAATAAAACTTATCAAATCCTTACGTCGTGAGAAATATGACCTTATTGTGAATCTGCGGGATAGTTTCATAGCACGATGTATCGGTGCGGAACATTGGGGATTGGTGCGTGGGGAAAGGGAACGGCATGCTGTTACCCGATATCTTGAAGTTCTGAGCAGGCAGGGAATTGATACGACAGATGCTCATCCTCAATTACAATTGACTGAGACTGAGCAAGCTACGGCTAACCGTTTTCTTAAGGAAACAGGTGTTAAGTCGGAGGGATTGTTAATTGGTGTTCATCCGGGAGGAAATTGGGAGTACAAACTGTGGAGCGCGGAGAAATTTGCACAACTTGCATGTACTTTGTGTGAAGAAGAGAACGTATCAATTTTACTCTTCGCAGGACCGAATGAACGAGAACTACAAACACAGGTTGCAGATATGATGAGTTCATCACCCATCTTTGTTGACACACCGAATTTACGGGAAGTAGCAGCATTGATTGCTACCTGTGATGTCTATATTGGTAATGACACAGGTCCAATGCATATCGCTGCTGCTGTAGGAACACCTGTTGTCGCACTTTTCGGTTCAACGAACCATATACGGAGCGGTCCTTACGGTGAAAAGCACACAGTTCTACAGAGTGGCATAGACTTAGGTTGCAATCCGTGTCATCCGGGGCGGAATCCAGGTGGTTGTGGTGCTGGGAGTTGTGCAGTGATTGATGGGATTACGGTGGAGCAGGTGTTGGAGGTTATACGACTTATTGGATTGCAGAAGTAGTTGATACCCAATAAATCAATACCTTTTACAATCTATCCTAATATCTCATTTACTTTTTAGTCGGATATCACCTACTGATGTACGCAATTTCAGCAACTTTCCTCCTCCGTTGACGGTTCCATGTAACCTCTTATTTTGGATTTCGGTTCCTTGCACATGGAAATCCGTTGAAATACTTCCTGCTTTTGTTTGAGCATCAATTTCGGCTGCGAGGTTAGATATCAGCGTAAAAACTATATCACCATCAGATGACTTTAAATTCCAGTCATGTTTAGGTTGAGTTGAAGTTTCAGCGTGGATGTCACCTTCTGAAGTTTTTACATCAACTTTACCTTGACAATTTGCCAAAGTAATGTCACCATCAGAAGATCTGCCGAAGATAATACCCTTGACTTTCTCAAGTCGTAGATCACCTGCAGAGGTCTGAGTGTTAACTGTACCAAAAATGTTTTTTCCGGTTATATCTCCTGCAGAACTTTGTGCTTGCACCTTTCCAGTAACCCCTTCTATGGAAAGATCACCTGATGGTGTGTTTAAATCAACATTGTATTTTTTAGGCACTGTTACCTGAAAACGAATTTTCAGATCATTTTGTTGTCTACGCCAGTAGTTTCGACCATTTTCAAATTCACCTTTAATGGTTAGATTGGAACCTTCTTTATTGAAAGTTACCTTAAAATCGTCAAGTGCATCTTGGGAAATATCTAACTCATTTTTGGATTCTTTTGTCACTATAACCTGAGCTATATCATGGTCAGCAGATTGCACATCAATATTACCAATGTCCGTATCAATAGTTAATCGTCCACCTGCATTTATATCGAAAGCTTTTTCAATCCTGTTTAAATCTGATTTCCGCTGACCTGTAATATCTTTTGTGTGCGTAGGATTGATTGAACCGCCATTGGAATCTGCTAAATGCTTTTTTAATATAGTTGAGGACACCGCAAAGGAACTGTCACCTACTTTGACAATATTATCGCTAATTTTAATCCCTCCAATACTTTTTCCTCCACTACTTTTTGTTTTTATAGACACGCTATTGCCCTTTCCAACTGATAAATCTATGTTTCCATCATTGTAAACAAATTCACTACTTAACTCTGACAACAGCATTGAGATTCCTATGACTTCACCTTTGCTATTTAGTATTGGACTACCGATATTTTTCCTTGAAATTGGATTTGAAACCCTCAAATACTTTCCGTTTTTAGAATTGCCTTTTACAGTGCCTTTCACCAATTCAGGTTTTGACGGATCACTGATAGTGTAAACTGTTTCGCTATGTTTAGTTTTATTGCTAATAGATAATAACGGTTTGACACCGGGAATTGAGATATTTAAGAACGCTAAATGGTCTAATTTATTGGGCACAGTTATGCTATCAACCTGATATCTTGTTCTTTTACCAACCAGTTTAACATAAACTTCAAGACCTTTTGGTAGTGGGTTAAAGTCATTTAGGTTGGAGAGATGGGTTGCTACCTTATTTTGTGAGACGAAGAATCCCAACCCGCGTGAAACTGTTTTACCATGGATATTATCAAATTCTATTGCAACAATAGAATTTAACGCATCTTTTACAGCACTGGGTTTGTGTTGTGCGGAAACAGTTAAAGTTAGACTGGATAGAAAAAGCAATAGAACTGTGGTGAACAATAAAATACGTTTCATATCAAACTCCTTTATTGGTATTTCTCCATTGCAAACGCAAACTATTCAACACAACCGAAACACTACTGAACGCCATGGCAAATGCCGCAAGCATCGGGTGCAGCTGCCGTAACATTTCAGGTGCAAACGAAAGCGGATATAATACACCCGCAGCAACAGGTATCAACAACACATTATAGAAAAATGCCCAAAACAGATTTTGTTTTATCGTCCGAAGTGTAACACGACTGAGTCGGATAGCATTAGGAATAGCGCGAAGTTCTCCGTGCATCAATGTCAAATCTGCTGTTTCCATTGCGATATCTGTCCCCGTACCGAGTGCCATACCGACATCCGCTTGTGCTAATGCGGGGGCATCGTTGATACCATCTCCAACCATAGCCACGAAACTATCTTTCTCTTCCTGTGCGGATTTCACTGCAGCCGCTTTATCTTCAGGAAGTAGTTCCGCCATAACATCCGTAATCCCAACAGTTTTGGCAATAGCGTTTGCTGTGTTTTGGTTATCCCCGGTCATCATTGTTACTTCACATCCGAGTTGTCGGAGTTCAGCAACAGCAGCCTTTGCATCCGATTTGACCGTATCCGCGACTGCAATAATACCACTAATTTTGGAATCTATTGCAACCCACAACACTGTTTTAGCATCTGATTGTAGTCGTTCTACGTCTTTTTTATAATCCACAACTGAAATTTCATGCTGTTCCATAAGGGACAGATTACCTATAATTATGTTTTTCTCTTCAAGTTGTGCGATAATACCGTTGCCAGCAACGGCAGTGAATTCTGTTGGAACGGTGGTCTCAATTTCGCGTTCATTGGCAGCAAGGACGATTGCTTTACCGATGGGATGTTCACTACCTCGTTCAGCAGATGCAGCAATTTGAAGCAATTGATTCTCATCTCCATCGTCCGCAATAATATCTGTCATTGTGAGTTGTCCTTGTGTCAATGTTCCAGTTTTATCAAGAACAATTCGAGACAATTCACCAACATGTTCTAACGCCTCACTGTTCCTAAACAGGATACCACGATGTGCGCCTATTCCCGTGCTGACCATAATAGCAGTAGGTGTAGCAAGTCCTAAGGCACAGGGACACGCAATCACTAAAACTGCCACTAATCGGAGCATAGCAGGCGTAAATCCTTCTCCGACGAGAAACCACCATACGAGGAACGTTACAACAGCGATTCCTAAGACGATTGGAACAAACACGCTTGCGACTGCATCCGCTGTCCGCTGAATAGGTGCTTTGCTCTGTTGCGTTGCTTGGACTAACTGGACAAGTTTTGAAAGAGATGTTTCAGAACCTACCCGCGTTGCCTCTATAGTTAACATACCACTCTGATTTATTGTTGCACTCGCGACGGTGTCCCCTACAGTCTTATCTACGGGTAGACTCTCACCTGTAAATAGGCTTTCATCAACTGCA
The DNA here is from genome assembly GCA_009842375.1 of Candidatus Poribacteria bacterium. GTDB lineage: Bacteria > Poribacteria > WGA-4E > WGA-4E > WGA-3G > MSPOR6. The sequence continues at coordinate 6,847 of VYFM01000623.1, forward strand.
CTTGAACCTTCAGTCACGACACCATCAACAGGGATACTTTCTCCGGGACGAACAAGGAGTAAATCACCAACGACTACCTGTTCTAACGGGATTTGCTGTTCTTCACCATACATAAGGACACACGCTGTTTTTGGAGAGAGCTGCATCAATTTTTTAAGGGCAGCACTTGTTTGTCCTTTCGCACGTGCTTCAAGCAGTTTCCCAAGTTTAATAAGTGTAATGATGACTGCTGCTGTTTCAAAATAGACGTGAGTTCCGAGACCTTGAAGATTAAATACAGGGGCACTCATGACGACAACGCTATACAAGAAAGCAACAGATGAACCCATCGCGACGAGTACATCCATATTTGCGGAACGATTCCGTAATGCCTTGACACTACCGACGTAGTAGTCCCATCCAACATAGACTTGTACCGGTAGTGCCAACGCAAACATTACCCAATTGACCCAAGCGGCATGTGCCCACCCACCTATGAGGTTCATATCTCTGCCCATGCTGAGTATGAATAGCGGTAGTGTGAAAAGTAATCCGACTATAAATTGGACTTTTTGTCGTTTGAACTCTTCAGCACGTACGAATGCTTCCGAATCAGCATCAACAACATCAAAACCGAGGGATCGGATTTTGTCAATGATAGTGTCTTCACTGAGAGCAGACGGATTATAGGTTACAGCTGCCTGCTCTGTAGCGATGCTGACATCAGCAGCATCAATACCCTCCATCTCTATGAGATTTCGGGTGATTGTGGAAGCACAGTTTTCACAATGCATGCCAGTAATGGGAAGGGTAATCTGTTGTTGCATTTGTCTTTCACACAAATACGGGTCCTATGTCAGATGAATAGGATCACCAGTTTCCAATGATTGGTTTGCAGCGATGGACAATATCGCAGTTTTTGCTGCATCTGAATAAGGAGAACGAATTGCACTACCATCGCCTGAACGGACTGCTTCAATGAAGGTACTATCCATGTCAATCGTGCAATTATTTTTTGGTTCCCATCTTTCCTGTCCTTCGCTGGTAGATAAAACAACTGCCCTTCGTAGATGATATTCCAGTGAACCGTCTTCACAAAATATGTCCAAGCCGGAACGTCTAAGTCCGTTTGTTGTGAAACACGCGGAGAACATGATGCCAAAGACACCGCTCTCAAACTGTAATGAAACTGCTGATGCTTCTTCAATATCGTAATCAGTATCAGGAATCAGGTCGTATCTTGCGACAGCATAGACGGTATTGACTTCACCGAAGAGATAACGTGCCATATCAAATTCGTGTGTCGTCTGCTCCATGAGTTGCCCACCCGATTTTGCCTTATCACGCCACCATCCACCGGGCATGCCACCCATCCAGTATCCCATGAAGAATCCGACACGACGTGATGCAAGCAGTTCCTGTGCTTTGTCAATAATATCCAGGTAACGTTCCTGATAACCACAAGCGGTTATGATACCTTTATCCTCAATTTGCGCAGCGATCTCTTTGGCTTCTTCTGCATCCATGTGAACAGGTTTTTCAACAAACATCGGGAGTCCAGCGGCGACAACTGCCTTTTCAGGTGCACCGTGTGCAAATGGTGGTATAGAGATATAGACTGCATCTAATTCCTCTTTTGCCAGCATCTCATTATAATCAGCATAAGCTTTCCCACCATACTGCTCAACAGCACGTTCTGCTTTTTCAACTACAATATCACAGAAAGCAATGAATGTATTACCGCCAATTTGGGTTAATTCCCGCAAGTGACGGTTCATGTTACCACCTGTACCGATAAAACCTAATCTTACGTCTGACATAAATTCTCCTACTATAAAAATGTGAAGTTTAATAGTGATAAATGTATTATAGTGGAA
>VYFM01000159.1 GCA_009842375.1 Candidatus Poribacteria bacterium
TTGGGGGGACACCTTAGAACGGTGATCCAGGGACTTTAATGGATGGTGCTGATACAGTAGCGTCTTGTCGCCATCCCGATACGGCAGCAGGCGTATGCATCGGATGTCCAGACCGTGGTCATTGAGCCACAGAACGGAGGTTGTAATCTCCTTTGAGAACTCGGCCGACGCAAGAACAATTCGCACTTCCTGGGCAAACCGGTCTTCATTCTCCTCTTCCCATTCCAGGAATTCCAGCAACCGTTCCCGGGCATCATCCTCCTTTTCCAGTTCATCCAGGTAGCGACTGAACGCACTGACCGCACCATTGAAGGTCATGTTGGATACCATAGCCGCATAACGGATCGCCTGCAGGTCCATATGCCCTCCATCCCGGGTACGCTTGAGCTCGATGACGACGAGATTGGCATGCTTGTCAATGCCCAGAAGGTCTATCCTGCGTTGGCTGTCGTCCCAGTTGCCGAATTCTTCTGAGATGACCAACACATCAGGCGCAATCACATCGATTTGCATCTTCAGCAATTGCTGGAGATGCTCTCGTTCTCGGAAACCCGCGTCGGCGAAATTCGTGGTTTCAATGGATCTGAGCTCTGTTTCCGTAATTTCGTAGATTGCCATTATTGCGATTGTTCAAGTACATTAAAACTGATTTGGAAAAAGATCGGAGCGAGAATGAGTATTTTGGTAGATGACAATCGATATTTCGCTCTCAGTTCGGATTTTCGCAAACCAAGCTCAAGGAAAATACCGTATTCATCAATTCGAAAGGGAATTTCTAGCTTGAAGCTTAATAATTTGGTCATAATTTAATGCGCCAATACACGCTGAGCATCCCAATTCTGCCCTAGGTAAGTCCCCTACAAAACTACGGCCCCGCAATACACAGACCTACGTACATCTTGTACTGCTTTCTTATACAGAATCTTTTTGCGCTCAATCTGATTGTCTTTCTCTCTACCGTTCTATCCAATTCTCGTAAAACCTATTGAGTCATCGCGACGCTAGTGGGCGCAGTCAGATAAATTATCCGTGACCACCTTCGTATGTATTGTCCATCGCGTTAAGTTGAGTTAACAGATTTTCCAAAACAAAGCCTTTCTCCCACACCGTTCTGCCGATGCGGATACGCGGTGAACCTGAATCTATTTCCAGACGAAAGCCTGGCGCGTCTTCAATAGTGACTCTGTCGCGTAAGTTCTCGAAATTTTCCAAATTGGCACAGATGCCTGCGAGACGTACGCCGATTCCATCGACGAAGCGCATGTGTTGGCTAACGGCTTCACTGTCTGGGTCTCCGAGCTCAAGATTGATGGGTACAACACATAGCAGATAATCGGATCTATGATCGACAGAGGTTCGCGCCTGGACAGCCGTCATCCTCACACTGTCGTCACGGGTGGACTTGATCTCGACCAGCCAAGTCCGATCTCCTCTGACCAGTTCGAGCCGGTCGTGTTCATCTTCTCCAATGGGATGAGACTGTATGAGGAAATCTGAACCAACGCCAGTACGACGGACATGAAATCCTTCGCCTTCTAGGCTCTCCTTGACCAGTTCCTCGACAAGAGCGCCTAACCTCTGATTCTCGTGTACCATACGGCGACGCTCACGGCGCTCTGCAAGGTGATCGAAGAGTTCCCCGTCCTCCTGAATATCGTCAGCAAACTCCTGCAAACGGTTCCAGTCGCTGCCGACGGAGGTTAGTAACTTTGCGAGCGTTTCGTCTAGGGCAGCCCGTTCATCATCATCCGTCGTGACGAGTTCCATAATGAGCTCGGGCATACTAACTCCAAGTGCCTTAAGGAGGGCTAAGGCCTGCGGGCTTTTCCGTAGGAGATCTGTTAGAAATTGGTTGTCACGGACGAGGTTTGCGAGGGAGGATGCGGTGGCTCGGGCGGCACGCCGGCCTTCCAGCGGAACCCATCGATTATTTGCAAGGGGGACGAGCCACGCTGCGGGGTAGTATCGGTGAGACGACCCACAAACACATGCTGTCTCTTGGGTTTCTAATCCCTTCGCATCCTCAACGGCAAGCCATTGAATAAGGAAGTCCCAGAAAAGCTGCGCCAGCTTTCGATTCTGTCGGACCCTAGACAGGATTGCAATGTCACCCCCTGAGAAATAGGCGACATCCTTCACTTCGACTGTGCCGTCTGTTCTATGCTCATCCTTCTCCTCGTCGTCTTCGGGCAAGGGTTCGTTCGGAAGGAAGTCGTCGAAAGACAACGATATTGCGTGGGTATAGAGAACATTCGTACGAAGGAAGCGACGCTCATTGAGGGCAGACCACACAGAAGTATCCTCAAGTGCAGCAGCGAAGTCGTCAGCGAGTATGCGGCGACGGGGGAACAAGTTCGCGTATTTCTGGAGTGGTTCCGGCCATGTCCGTATAGGTGCGAGAGGTCGTTCGGATGTGTCGTCCCCTTGTTGGAGCAGCTTGATTGGAACGCTTGAATTTCCCCCATCTGAAAATGTGGGGAATCCTTCGAGATGGTTCCATTGATCGTGCGTTGCGACCCAAGTGAATAGCCGGACGCTGGCCCTCTTGAAATCATCGTCGAGCGGACTCTCCATACATTCGCGTAGGAGCTCAATCAGCTTCCGGATGACGTCGTCACTGTCGATGTCTCCCGCTCCGGGTTCGTCGGAGAACATACCGAATCGCGTATCACGCAATTCCGCTCGAAGGTCCCAGCCGATAAGTTGCGCGACCTCTTTCAGCTCATTGGAGATGTCCCTGTCACGATGCAGTTCCGGGAGAGCGCAGAACCTGCCGTTTTGATCCGGGACGATGTTTAGTTCTCGTAGCTCCTCGTCGAAACCGTCGTTCGCCAAGAAGCGGTGCAACTCGTCCAGCCAAGCCGTCGCATCACCGTCCTCAAGTTGTGCCCGAAGTGTCTCGATTGAGCCAGCGGACTCCGCGCATTCAGCAAGGTCTCGTCCGTCCATTGTTTCTTCGAATTCGCCGGGGAGACAATCGTAAAGGGCCGCCCATTTATTGGCTGCACTACACCATCCTTGTGCCTCCGACTGTCTGGGAAGTGTGTCCTTCAGAGACGTTAGGGGATAAGCGAGCAACCACAGTTTCTCTACCGCCTCAGGGGAGGCGGCTATTGGTAGTTTGGAAGCATTCGGCGCGATTGCATTCCCGGACTCGGTCAGAACCAACGACGCAGCGCGGATTGAATCGACTAAATTTGTTCGGAGACAACTTCGCAACCAGGTTTCATCTAGCCATCTCTGCGGACGGATGCGGGGTAATTCGGCGAGTACATGAGAGTGCGACCAGCCCGACTTAGCGGCATACTCAGCAATAGAAAGAAGCAACCGACAGGCATGTTCAAGAACCGCTTGGTTCTCTTGGTTAGCCCGATCCCCGCTCTGTCCGAGATAGACGCCGTCCCGCTCTTCGGTAGGGGAGAACCGCAAGCTGTGAACGACCGCAGGGAAGCTGAAATCCTCCGTCCCGACGAGCGGAAATCCCAACACAAGCTTGGGCACGTTCGGTGGGGACACCAAAACCACGTCGTCATCGCGGCGCTCGAAGGGCACCGCTACTGCTACTTTATCGGATTCGGCAACGATATAGCTATGGCACTTCGGTGTCTCGCTGTCATTAGTTGAGACGTTGACTTCCACTTCCTCTATATGGTCGGCGAGGGAAGCCCGTCCCTTCACTCGGAGGATACATCTATCTTCCGGTGTTCGGAATTGGATGCTCTTGAATACATTGTTGAAAACCGTCACATAGGGCCCAGCAAGTGCCAAGGTACGCACACCTTCATCTACGACCTTCAAAGCACCCTCATCAATCGTGTACCGAAACGTCGTGGATACCGATCCGGGACTGGCAGTTGCAGGCGCTAGGGAGGACTGGAAGGCTTCGAACGAAACGTCCATGCAATGCTGCAGATCAGCCACGGAGTTACCGCTCCGGTCAAGCTCGAAGACAAATTCTCGACCGTCGGTCAGCCGTCCATCAACTTTGACGATTGGGGATAACAGATGCGTAGTCAGGAATCCACTGCCGAATTGACCGATCGGATCCTCTAGTTCGAATTTTGTCGAGCCGTAATAGATAAGGTGCGTAATCTCATCGGGTTCAAATCCACGTCCATTGTGGCTGAACTTCAACTCACCATCACAAACCTCTACCGAGGCCTCAAGATTCGCATCCCCATCCGCAACATCCCGAGCATTCTGGAGAAGTTCCCAAATCCAACGCGGCAGAACGTGGGAACGATTGGACTCCAATGCCCGAAGGTGCTTGTGTACGCCTTGTGCCGTGTTGGAAGTAAGAACCCTGTTCCTTGCACTATTCCAGTCTTCCTGCATTGGTAAAACATCGCCAACTTCTTCAGAACACTCATCTGCATGATTGACCGTAGAAATATCGTCGTGCTGGTTGTTTACTTGATTTGTCACAGAACATTCGGTGGAGTCAACAGAGAGAAATTGGCGGGAAAAGGACAGAGATCAATTGAATATCTGTTAATGCCGCTGTGTTATGCGGACCTCAATACTCCCTCTATCATCTCCCTGGCCGTCGACGGTGAATTGCATAGCTCTGTCAGTGCTCTGAAAATTCGCTGATACGTAACCACTTCCCTACTACAGACGTTTTCCAGAGAGGGACGGCCTCTTTTTGGTTTAAACCCATTCAATTTTCTCTTGAGCTCTACAAGCTTTTTTCCATTCGGCTGGCAATTTAGATTTTCTTCATTCATATTTTCTTCAAGTTCTTGTAGTCTCTTAAGTGCTTCAGCAACAAGGGCTTTCGAATCTTTCGCGTTCAAATATCCTGCACCGGCTAGGCTATATGCGCTATCCATGTGTTCCAATAGTGTTTGCACTTTCCTGGACTGAACTCGGTTTGATGAAGCATTACGACATCGTTTCACAACTCCATTGATGATCGACTGAATGTGATTTTCGATGTGCCTCAAGTGGGGGCTGGGATCGAAATAATCCCGGCGGCCATTTGGCAGGAGTCGTTCATCAATGACGTTCAATTCTCCTATGCACCACCTGTTGAAACGTTCTTCCTTAAAAATGGATCAAGGACATTTTCTCCTCCGATCTGTATGTTTCCTGCCCTTAGCCGGATTCCTCGCACTCCCAGGCCCTTGGGGACCGCTCCGAGATACGATGTGTGTGCAACCCATCCTATGGCAGCGTACTTGTCGTTATCAACTGCTGGAATTTTCAATGGTTGTATTTCCCTGTAGGTATCCTCCCGGTCTTCCGAAAAAATAACTCTAGGTCCATGCATCCGTCGAACCGGCATCTCATCGTCCAATATCACTTCCAAAGTTAGCAGTTTTTTATCATTTGAGAAAAGTGCTTCCACTTCTTTCGCAAACGGAAACGATTCCGACATGGGTACTGGTCCTACCTCACCGATATATCTCCGGACTGCTTCACGGTTCAGAATTTTATCTGCTGCATATCGTGATACATCTTCAATTTCCACTTCGAAGAAGTTCTCTGGCCAATCGCCACCCTCAATATTCGAGACCTTGACACAGCTAGTGATAATCTGTTCCGGGTCTGCATAAGAATTTGCATTCGCACGTAGTGATGTTCCGTCCCAGGATATTTCAGTTACTGGCTGTGTTTTCTTGCTCCTCGTCCTGAATGTGATTCTGTCCGCGAAGGCCAGTCCGGATAGCCGGCCGATCCCTCTGAAACCTCGGTCTATCCCGCGTTGCTTGGAGCTTCGCGCTATGGGAATCAGATCACGTATTGCTTGAGTGGGTGAGAGCCCAGGACCATTGTCCCTGATTTTGACGTTTTTCCTTGCAGGGCTGATTGAGATGTCTACTCGCCCCTGTTCTGGCCATTCCGACTTTTCGATGGCATCTGCAGAGTTCTGAATGTACTCTCGATACACTGCCAGTGGCGTATGATACATCCCGGTAGTCACCAGATTCAGTATATCCGCCCCTACCAGCGATGCTGGTTCGGTATTTTTCGTCATGGTAGTTCCTTGGTGTTGTCTTAGCCGCTAGCGCTTTGATTTCTTATTTCTTGCTGCGTTGAATCATCATCGTACAAGCCAGCATCTTCCACATGCTCATCCTCTCCGGGCATAACCGGGTCTGGGTTGAGTTGCGAAAATACCGGCAGGATTTTCTTGTCCTCTGAGCCAAGGCGATGCCTTGTGTCGAGTGTATGAAATCTCAACACATTACGAATGGCCGGGTCTATCGTACTGTCGCCTGCCAGCTTCGCATAGTGCTTCCTTGGTATTCCGGGAATTGCGATATCCGGCCCGGCCAAGTGACCAATCAGTTCCTGTTCTTGGCTTTCAGACAGTTTATTCCGATACTCAAAATATTCGTCCAATACAGGTCTGCCATCCTCGTACTCGTAGTGGTCCCGATGGAAAATAAAAGCATGCGGGATGCTGAGGAGGTGCTCGAATTCATGCTTGTCCTCACCGTACGCCCTCATGAAGAACGACGGATTCCCACTGACAAGGCCATGTGTTGCCTGGAGCATGATCTGGAACGACCTCAAGTAGTAGCGGTTCCAGAATTTTCCTACATGAGTACGTTCCTTGAGGTTCACAGGCTGATATCGCATCGGGAAAGACCAGATCCTGATCCCCAGCTCCTCATTCAAGGAAATATTCAGTCGCATCCGTTCATACAGATCACTCGGCGAGTCCATAAAGTTGTAGAGCATGTAATTGGACAACGACTTGATTTCATTATCTGCCGCCATTCGTATGGCCACATCGTAGACCTTCTTCATCCCAATATGGTCGAAAGCGATACGAAGTGGGCTGATACAAATTCTGGACATCTCCTTGAGGTACATTGGTGACTTTGCCAAGATTCTTGCGTCCACTCCCTGGTTAAAGTCCACACGCCGCTTTACTGCCTTGCCATTGGTCTGGGTCAATGTCGCCCCCGATTCGAATCCCAGATCCCTCAATTCCGCGATTACCTCCTTGTATCGCGCGGATGCTGTGATGTTGTTATCCATCAGAACCATGTCCTTCTTTACACCGTGTGCTGTGTCGATTCCATTCACCAGTTCTGTCAGGGGGGGCATTTCACGCTGCGGACCTTCCAGCTTGGGAACCCCGCAGAATGCACACTTCCGAACACATCCTCTCGAAGCGTATCCGAAATAGGCATCTCGCACAGGATAGGTGTAGCTAATGTCCGAGAGAATGTCGTAATCCGGAACGCGTTCCTCAATGGGTCCTCCCTGCAGGTCATCCGCTCCGAAATCGCAATCTTCTGCTGACAGTTTCAGGGCGTTCGCGGGGGCACCCACCAGAAGCCCCTTGATGAAACGCACTCCGGCCCATCGGGGTTCATTCTGATAGTCGTCGTGCATCAACGAAGCTGCGATTCCACCAACGAAAACCCGCTCGGGTTGCATCCCTGCGATCTGGATTGCCTGGTCGATTGCCTCGGCAGTTCGCTTCCATTCGAAGCTGAACAACGTGGTGACATAGACTCGGTCCCATGGAGACTCAAGAAGTGATGACATGCCTTCTTCCTTGCCAAATCCTACCTTCGAAAATTTCACATAGTCACCGCGAGCCTTATGGTATGAGGCCAGCTTCATCAGGCCCAAGGGGGGATATTTATTCCGATATCCCGGCTCTATCAGCAGCACTTTTTTCTTTGTCATAATATCAACCCATCGGACTAGGAGTCAGAAGTCTTCATTGAAAGACATCTGCTAACCATTTCTGAGACGGTATTCAGTCTTCGACGTATTTGCCTGATTACCTGTTCTACAGCCTTGACTTCGCCCCGTTCCAGCGACTCGATATCCTCCTTTTCAATATCTTCAAGACCCTCACGGATCTTCTTGAGCCGGCGCTGTGCTCCGCTTATCGACGCCCGATCATAGGCGTCCTTTAGCTTGACTTCTCCCTTTTGAAATTTCCGCAGAATTTTTGGTTTGCTTATTATGGTTGGCAGTTGATCACGCATCTCTTGAGCTGTGAACTCTTTCGTCTTTATCTTATCCAGTAGTGATTCTCTTAGTGTATTACTTTCGTAGATAGCAGAAGAAATCGACCTGTTTCGTACAAGGACATGGTAATAACTATAATTCGAATGCTTTGAATCATTATTTTCATGCATGAGCTTTATTGTGGAAACGTTCTTATTAATTTCTTGTTTCGAAAATCCTGCTATCTCCGATAAGGTAGTTGAGTCATTACCCTGTTCCTCTACCCACCGATAACAATATAATGCCTTAGCGTATCTGGACCATTCCGTTCTACCATGTAGGTGTATCTGCCCCAGTATTCTCGTCTGCTGATCATCAGTCAGTTCTTTAACAACTTGACAGCGTATTTCTTTCCAAATTTCATTATCGGGATCTTCGTCATTAAGCTTCCGATAAACCGCAAGACGTGAATTCCCTTCAATTACTTCTTGTGTATCCCACCGTACAATTATGGGTTCTTGCAATCCTTGGTCTCTCCTGATCTCAGGTATGAGTTTCTTGACGCTTGTCTCTTTGAGAAGGCAATGGTAAATCTGAACCTGCTTCTCCTCGGGAGTAAGTTTATCGAAACCCTCCGAGGTACTTGCAAAATTCCCCGGCCAAGCAGGTTCCTGCCTGACCGGAGG
>VYFM01000532.1 GCA_009842375.1 Candidatus Poribacteria bacterium
GTGTCTTCCGTTATCATCGTTATAAAATATAATATGTATACAATCTACTTTTTATATGTATACATTTTATTTTTTACATGTATAGGATTTACTTTTTACAAAGGAAAGGAGGGAATCGAATGAAAACTATAGCCATCCTTTCAGGCAAAGGTGGAGCAGGAAAAACGACACTTGCAGTTCACCTTGCCGTGGCATCTGAACAAGCTGGTCATTCAACAGTATTGATTGATTTAGACCCACAGGCAAGTGCTTTTTCTTGGAAAGACACACGCCCCAGTGATATAAATACTCCAGTTATTATTTCAGCTCATGCTGCACGGCTACAGGAAATACTTAATACCGCAGAACAAAAGGGTGTTGAGCTTGCACTAATTGATACCGCACCTCACGCTGAGAGACCAGCATTAGTGGCAGCTCGCGCCGCGTCGCTTGTGCTGATACCTTGCCGTCCCGCCATTTTTGATTTGCGCTCTATTAGTGCGACTGTTGATATTGCAAAGTTAGCAGGCGTGCCATCTATGGTTGTGCTAAATGCTGTTCCCTCGCGCGGTAGACTCGTCACAGAAGCTCGACGCGCAATCTCAACTTATAACATACCTTGTGCTCCGTGTGAAATTGGACACCGCATTGCGTTTGTCCATTCGGTTACCACAGGACTCACCGCACAAGAAGCTGAACCCTCAAGCAAAGCCTCACAAGAAATATTATCCCTTTACACACACATAACCCAACAAATAGGAGTTTCAAATGGCAGATAAAATGGAACTTACAGATGCGCTAAATCATTCCGCAGGACGTAAACCAAACGAGGAAGTGTCCGAAACACCAGAACCTGAAACGAAAAGAAGTGCTGCAAGACAAGATAAAAGACTTATAGGTGGACATTTTGACAAAGCGGTTCATCACCAGATAAAACTTCTTGCGCTAGAAAGAGATTGTAGTGTTCAAACTTTGTTAGGTGAAGCACTAGATCTATTATTTATAAATGAAGGAAAACCTCCAATTGCATGCGCTGATAAAGAGTGAAAAAGGTAATTTCAGGATGTAATTATTAAAACTTTGTATGTCATTTATAAAAACTGAGGAAGAATTCTCATGGAATATGTTGTTATTTATGAAAAAGGCGAACACAATTATGGTGCTTACGCACCCGATCTTCCAGGATGTGTTGTTGTAGGGACAACACTGGCAGAAGTACAGGCGTTGATTGCTGAAGCCATAGAATTTCATATTGATGGATTACGCAAAAACGGGTATGCTATTCCGGCACCGTCAGGTTTACCAGTGCCAATGAATCCGGGCATGTTGTCTGCAACGATTTCAGTGCAGATTTAGTTTGAAAGTTACTCACCTACCTGAAATCCCATGGCAGAACTAAGGGTTTATAGGCTTCAAAAGCCGCTTTATTCCTATATTCCACCACGCAGATTGGATGATGTATTTATAAGATACGCTGTAATTATTCTACAGTAAATATGTTTTTCCTTGACAATTGACACAATCTACCGTATAATTAATATGTATTGACATTCAACTCAATATTGTATTATAATTACATTCAGGGTGGAGGACGATAAAAATGAAAACATTTGGACAAATTCTTAAAGAAATAAGACGAAGTAAAAATGTAACTCAACGCGAACTTGCCACAGAAGTAGGTGTTGATTTTTCTTATATCAGTAAGATCGAAAATGATCATATGTCACCGCCAGCCGCAGACACTATCGTCAAAATATGTGAGGTACTTGGTGTGCCTCCAGATGATCTGCTTGCCATGACTGGAAAGATGCCAACACCGATAAGGGAAGCGATTAGCGAAAAACCAGCGGCACAGCAGTTTTTACGTGAAGCACAAACCATGACACTCACAGACGATGAGTGGAGTGCTCTCACACAGCAACTCAAAAAACTGAGATAGCATTTGAGATGATGTATGGATACAATACAAATAGATTTATTTGGAGAAATGGGGATAGATATTCCAACTAAATCTAAAAAACCTGTACGGTTAGAATGGTCATATTCCAAACGTAGTACGTTAGAACAATGTCCTTGAAGATAATATTATTAGTATTATGGCTCTAATAAGAATATAGCTAAGAATGATCCCCAAAAAGAAAATCTTCGCTTCTTGAAAAAATTGCAGAATCGTCACTTGCGGACTGGAGATATATTGCATTATGTAATCCGTTAATATTTAAAAAAACTCCAAGAAGGTGAACATTTGTCACCTGACTGGTTACTGCAATGGGCATTGAACGATTTTCGTAAGGATGTAAAATTTTCACAGCAATATAAGCGCGGAACACCATTACCAGACGACAAACTTAAAAATCACGCATCACAAGAAATTCGAGGTCTAAAATAACTTCTACTTCGTTGAATTTTAACAAACATAGGAGCAAACCGATGATGAATTCTCAATGGAGAGCAGTTCAAAGTTTTCAAGAGAATCAAAATCTTATTTCTGCTATCAATACCTTGTCTATCCATATAAAATTAGAAATGGCAGGTCATTTTGATTTAAACAAAGCGGACACAGTATCAAAAGCAAAGGATAAGTTATGTGCGTTTTTGGCAGAATTAGACAGTCAAATCCAGTGTGTTGAAGCAGAAAATGTACCACTTCTGGGAGTAGATCCGCGTCGTCGGCAATTCGTCAAGCATTTGATTGATGCCAAAAATAGTTACCGAATTAACTCACCATACCTTCTTGAAAAACTTTCGGATGTCCAACAACTTTTGTATTCTGATACGGAAAAGGATAAAAAACATACTCTGTGCTTATTGGATGAACTCCGAATGCTACTTGAAGAACATCTGGGCAGCGATGTAGAACAACTTTTCGGAGGTATGTAATTGCAAGAACTCCTAAAACAAAACAACGACGCTTTGTGTCATGAAATTGAGCAGCTACAACACCTTCTATCAGAGTCAGAGGTAGATGCCCCCGATGAACTCAACGCATACATAACACAAATCAAAAAAGAGTGTGATAATCTACATCAACGCGTACTTCGCAATCTCAAATACCTTGAACTTAAACAGCAGAATCTTCTCAAGGATATTTTAAGCGAGACAGAACTATTAACTTTTGACTTTTTTGCACTCAATGGTCAGAAAGCCAGCCCAATTTTGCGTGCATGTACTTCGGATCGGTTATCTCTAAAGTTTCTTCAATGGTTGCATGCAACTCACCCACAAGCGAAAAATATACCCGCTGCAATTTGTGATGGGGAATTCAGTATTTGGCTTATCCAACCCAGTACTATCTATTGTACACCGTGTACTTCTCAAAGAGGCTTACGTAATTTACCCATCTTCTTTCATGAGTTTGGACATCTTCTTTATACACTTCATAAGCCAGAGATGGACGATTTAGTCAACGAATTGCAGAAAGAAATCAAAAATCGGATCCATCCAAACGTAGTAAGAAATGACCAATATGCACGAAAGCAGGAAACTGAACGGGATACTGTAGTCGCTACTTGGTATGAGTGGGCGCAAGAATGTTTCTGTGACGCTGTTGGATTCGTTATGTGCGGACCTTCATTCGCGTATGCGTTTTCAATGTATCTTAGAATACTCGGACGGAGCCAATATCAGATGTCAACAGAAGAACTCAAGAACAGCACACATCCTGTTACTTGGATAAGAATCCAACTTCTTGCTAATCGCGCCCGAGAGATGGGCTACAGTGTAGTCGCTGACGATCTGGAAGAAAAATGGAATGATGTTGCCACAGCTTTGGGAGTCACTCAAGATTTCGGTGGTTTTTATGATGCCGATTCATTTCTTCCTGTGATCCAACAAAAACTGGATGATATGCTCACGGAAACCTCACCACGCGAATTTGAAGAAGCAGAAGTTTCAAACCAAATTACGGAATCAACTTTTTCCTCTCCTGTAGCACTATTGAACATGGCATGGCAAAAATTTCTTGTTGATCCGGATGGTTATCGCGAGTGGGAGAAAAAGGCTATAATCTCTTTCCTTGATATTTGATTACTCTGCAGTTATCTCATTAGGCAGATTGTCAATAATCAAATAGATTCTCCATTCACATAGGTTATGTGTTTAATCATTGGAATAAAGTCGCGCGGGTTGTCATGCAACCTATTCAGGTTGTAGCGACACTGTTATTTGTTTTATGCAGCAGTCAATAAACCACTCCAGCAAGATTACTATACACTGTATGAGTAATCCAAAGCTTCCAATTCATACCATTCAACATCAATTTCAAGTGAACATAATTCTTTTTTGATTCTTTCAATGTGGTCCGTTATGTTTTGAGTTGGTTGTTGCTTATCTATACATGAAAACAAAACTATGTCTGGCTTTACTCTTTTGGCAATTTTAGCCATATCATCAAAATCCTTTTTACTAAAAAGGCGCATTGACTGCTTGACTTCGCCAATAATGAACTTCCCATCCTGAATGCAGGCTATATCTACTTCTGCAATTAAATCTAAGTCATTAAGATAGGCTTCAATTGATCTGTCTTGCGGTTCAGCGTATAGATTTAAATTCGGAGAATAGAGAAAAGAATCTCTACTCTTGTCGAGCAATTGTCCCAAAACCAAAATCAAAGGTGTAGTTCCATGTTGGGCATGCGCTGCATGGACGAGATTATTCAACCTATACTGCCAAACAAGTTCCGGCTGCAAAGGAAACGGCATCCTGCACCCTCGACAAATTAAGTGTTGACCAATATCATCTACATGGTACCAATCTGTCATACCACAATTAAGGCATTGCGGCCTTACGCCAATCTGAATAATATTCTTTTCTGTCAATTGTGAAAGAGAGTTATTAATATCTTCTAAGCTAAAGCGTAGTCCTATTAAGTCATTTTCAGAGAAGTTACTTGTTGATTTCATACCTTCAATATACTTATCTCTCCACTTTTCAGCTTCTGCTGTAAATGCTTTTAAAGGAGACTCTTTCTGTTTTATGGTTTGATCTTTAGCAAGATTTACAGCCAGTGTTGCCAGTGATTCAATCGCGTTTTTATCACCAGAAGTCAAAGGACCCGATCTATCTATAAGCTTTTGAATTTTGTTGGCAACAGATATTTGAGCCGCCTGTTCTGCATTAGTGTTTTTAGATAAGTTGTCAAACATAGTTCGCCAATAGGGATTTCTGAGCACCTCGTAGGCGAAAGTCAGATTACCAAACAACTCAAGAACACCTTGAAGATACTTTCCCTTGTCGGATACTCTTGCACTATAGTATGGCGCAGTTGCGACCTTAGCGCGTGGATCACTATCAACATACACATGGCGATTATTCTTGAAAAACAAGGATTTGACTACCAATTCTGACTCCGTAAGTGTAAGTCTAAGAACCTTCTCACCTTTTTTTATCCGCGCTGAAGGGAACCCATTTAGTTTAATTCTGCTCGATCTGTTAAATAGACTGTAAGTCAAATGGTTTCGACTTGGAAATTGCCAAAGAAAACTGTTCTCTCCGGTTCTTATTCTTACATCTTCGCGATTTGCGTACCTATCATGAGCGAATTCAATATAGAAATCTGCCATCCAATGCCCATCATGATCACGTTGGGCAAGTCCATTGGGTTCGGTCAATTCAATAATATTCGTACTACTCTGTCCTCTGTAAATTTCAATACTGTTATCTCTGGAGGAAAGTGGGTTTTCTTGGAAAGAAAATAATGGGTATTCAGGACAATAATCAGCTACTTGAGGTTCTTCGTAACATTTTACATTTGTAAACACGCTTATCTTCTTTCGAAATCTACCAGCTATACTTTCAAGTTCTGATTCTTTAATACTGAAACTAACAAATTGTACAGCTCTGGAGTGTTGACGTTCCGACCACGAGTATTTGTTAATTAAGGCACACAAAGCATCTTCCATACATGAGTCGGCTGCTAAATCTGTGGGAATCAATAACTGATATATATACTTACGCTTCCACCGACTAATTAGCCAAGGTCTATTCCAAAAATGAACAATATCTTGTAAAGTATCCCCGACAATTATTTCAAAAGTGTTTAACCACGTTCTCTCAAGTTCTCGTTCTGAGTTAGGAAAAGCGCAGATTTGATCTTGATATACTATTTTTTCGGAACGAGCAAGTCCTAATAAAACATCAGAAAGTGAATCTCGATCCGTAATTAAAAATACTTCTTTCTCAACTTCATCAAATTCTTTGCTAAAATTTTGCGTGTCAGGAAGTATCAACAATTTTCCATTCATTTTCTTCACAAAGTGTCTCTGGTTTTTTTCCTTATCTATTAGTACCCATTCTCCAGGTCTTTGGATCGAATCTTTGCAAATGACTTCATTAGAAAAAGGTATATTGTTTTGCTTAAATCCATCATGGATTTCCTGAGGAACCTTGCCACGGGAAATAACATCTTCATACGATATAGGAATAGTAAAATTACGACCAATGTGAGTAGAATTTGTACGTTCGTATGTGCCAAAATTACGAATGACAAAATTTTTACCAATATCGTCGTCCATTTCATTTAAATCGAAAGCCGCGATAGTTGGAATCCCGTACCATCCCCTCAGATTAGCAAAGATAAGTGAATTCATGTCAATACCTGCAGGTAAGATACGCCTGTCCACATACGTTCCCAAACCTGATTGTTTATCTTCTTTATAGTCTTCAATTTGTAAAGGGGATAAGAATTGTTCAAAGTTTTCTATAAGTTCAGTTCCCAACGGAACAAAGGACTTGATAACATCCGGGTCAACATCGCGTAGAAACTTCCACCAATTGTCTTCAATCGTGTTTCCATCCGTTAGAATAATTGGGTTGAAACGACCACCCCACAATCCCCGGTTGAAATTTATTATTTCATCGACTACCTCAATGCTGTCCTGTGAAGGATTCACAAGGAACACAATTCGCATTGGACGTTTATCTATGTAAATGGAATAGGGATTGGTGAACATAATAATGTATAAGATTTTACAAAATTTTGATTGACTGTCAGTAGACGATAACTGAACTTATGGGAATTTTGAAAGGCGGGATAACTCAAGAAGGGTTATTGGATACACATCTAAGGGGGACTCCTTATATGCCCCCTACTCCGTTGTGGGTGTGTTAAACCCACGCAAGGATTGACCTTCGCTTCATTTTTTGTTCGTTATATTGCGGTTTTTGTCCTCGTCCTCTATCCAACATCTGTTTGGATTTTTCATGCATAATCCTAACTCCTTTCTTAGTTAAAGCTAGTATTATTAAAACTAGCGTGCCTATGAAAAAACTATCAAGAATCATGCCCCAAAATTCACCAGGACCGTTACAACCATACCCAATAATTCTCAAAACCACAGTTAGCAATCTAACAAACAGAAATTTTACGAAAGCCAACGCCATCCGCTTAAATTGCTGTTTTTTAAGCAGTCGACGCGGATGCTCTCTGTTTCATCGGTATTCTATCCTTACAACCGATGTTTCATACCTCAATCTTAACATCTTCTTATACGTTTTGTCAAGGAAATGTTACGGATATATTCAACTCAATAAACAGACACTTTACCCATCAGTTATCTCAGCAGGCAGTCCATCAATAATCCGCGCTGATTCCACACCCACATAAACAATACGCTTAATTGCCGTAACCAAATCGCACGGATCATCAAACCAACCGTTCGGATCGTTGACGATGCCATTGTCTTTGTCTGTTTTTATATAATAGCGGTCAATGAACCATTCCAGCGGTGACCTACTGTTAACGAAATAACGATGTGATCTCTGTAATACCAATCACAGCATGCATATAATCACGATTAGAAAGGTATATCATCATCCGCAAATTCACTCTCAATATCGGAAATAGTCTGCTCAATTACTGTAATTAGTTTTGAATGACCCATCTCACGTGCCAATGCTAATGCAACTTCCAAATCTTTTTGTGCTGCTACAAATTGTTTTATTTTTATTCTCGCAAGAGCTTGTCTGTAAAAAGTATAAGCATTGTTTGGTTCTCGGCGAAGTGCCTCGCTATAATCTGCGATAGCTTCCTCATATCGTCCCAATTCTACTTTCGTTTGTGCCCGATTGTAATAATAAGACGAATCAGGTTTTAAATCAATAGCTTTATCATAATCTGAGATAGCCTCCTCATATTGCTGCAATTCTACTCTCACTTTTGCGCGCTGGACGTAGTTATCTGAATCTTTGGGGTCAAATTGAATTGCTTTGCTAAAATCAGAGACAGCCTCCTTATATTGCCTCAATTCCGCTCTCGACTGTGCCCGATAGTAATAGTGATATGGATTGTTGAGTTCTAATTCAATAGCTTTATCGTAATCTTCAATGGCTTTCTTATATTTTTCTGTTTGATATGCATCAAAAGCCCGTTCTGCATACTCCGCAGCACTCAGTTTTGTGTAATGTACATTCTCACGGTATAAACGAGCAAAACCATCAAAGTCAGGGAACAACATGGCTTGTGTAATACCCGTTAGCCGTTCTAATTCAATTAGTATTCTTTCTTTATTACAATCTTTAATGATACATGCTCCATCTGACTTAAGTTCATAAGAACCAAAAAGAAAGATAGATTGCTGTGCGATAACACGGTTGTTCTGATGTCTAGGTTCCCAATGATACAGTTGTGTTA
>VYFM01000258.1 GCA_009842375.1 Candidatus Poribacteria bacterium
GGGGAAACCTCGCCCCTACAAGTGATTTATGAGATGCGCTCTAAGCAATGAACATGAAACAAATAGCAATTATATTTTCAATAATATTAATTTATGGTGTCCAACCACTGTTTGCGCAGACACCAGAATCACCTACGCCAATCCAAGAAGAAGATAAATCAGTTGAGGATAATAGCCAAATTACCGAACCCACTTCGCAATCAACACAAGAACAACAAGCCACAACACAAGAGAATCAGTCATCCAAAGATGAAGAACAAGAAACCGAAAACGATACCTCATCTCCCCCTGAAGAAATACCCACAGACAGCAACGAACAGGATATGATATCTACGATCGAGGAAATAGAAGAACCACCTGATCCAGCATTACCAAAATGGAGAGGAGAACGACGGTTATTCAAAATTGTCAATGATTACCTGTTAGAAGCAGATGAGGTAATGACAACCCTTGTCCTAATTGCCGGCAACGCGACTATACAGGGAACAGTAACAGGAAATGTGCTGGTAATCGGTGGAGATGTTGACCTCGCGCCAGGTTCTGAAATCAAAGGAATGCTCCAAGTTATCGGAGGACATATATATGGCAACCTTGAATCTGTTGCACATATTAGCGTAAATAATGGATGGAGAATAGCACCTGCTGCAGCACAACTTTTGATGCATCCACATACACTCTGGGATATTAAGAAACACAGAAATTTCCGTTTAACCTCCATAAAGTTTGGAATCTTGCTATTGACATATCTGTTAATCGCTATCGCATTTCCAAGACCAATAAATGCCATCAGTTCTATGTTAGCAAACAGACCAATCGGAAGCATACTATTTGGCTTGATCATGTTTGTTGTAGTCCCTGTCGTATCGTGGGTGTTAATTCTTTCCATTGTAGGTTTCCCTTTCCTGTTATTAGGCATTTTCCTTTTAGTGCCGCTCGCGTTATGTGGTAAAACTGCCATCTTTTATACACTTGGTAGCACTCTACTTGCAGGGCGATTAAGACCTCTTGCTGTCATTTTTGGCTTTATTCCTTACTTTATGGCAACTGAGATCCCACATGTGGATTGGGTGACATTTCTCGTTTTTAATGGTGTCGGTATCGGTATATGTATCCTGTCAACCCTAAATGCAATGTCATCGTCAAGCCAAACTAAAAGTGTGCATTGGTCTGAAAGAATAGGTTAGTAATGGTGCTGGAATCTCCCATTTATCTCAGTCTGTATATCTTGTTGCCGTTGTTGGCACTCTATCTTTGGTGGCAGAAAAAACGAGGAACATTACCGGCAATCCGATTTTCTGAACTTGAAGGTGTTCGTCAAATACCACAAACATTGGCTGTCAAACTACTACCATTGCTTAAAATACTTAGGTTCGTTATTATTGCCCTTCTAATTTTTGCACTCGCAAGACCACAACTTTCCCAAAGTCAAGACCGACGCTTCGCTGAAGGTATTAACATCTTCTTAGCACTTGACATATCTGATAGTATGCGAGCAGAGGATTTCAATGATACCAACCGTCTCCAAACTGCAAAATCGGTTATACGTGATTTTCTCAGATTTCGTGAAAGTGATCGAATCGGGTTGATAGTATTTTCTGGTGAGAGTTTTACGCTATGTCCGCTTACGCTGGATTATTCAGTATTATCCGACTTACTTGATGATGTGGAAGTTGAAATGGGAGGTCAGCTGCAAGATGGAACTGCTATTGGAGATGCAATCGCAATGGCTACACATCGATTGCGTACATCAGAAGCAAAAACCAAGATTGTGATTCTTTTGACAGATGGCGAAAACAACGCAGGAACGATTGAACCTGGAACAGCAGCAACGTTAGCACAATCCTTTGATATTCGCGTTTACACTATCGGTATGGGTAAAGAAGGAGGAACACGAATTCCGTACGAAGATACCACATTTGGTAAACGATACACAGATGTCATCACTTATCTGGATGAAGTGACACTCAAAATGATCGCTAACACCACTGACGCGCGTTATTTCCGCGCTACTGACATGCAGTCATTGAAATATGTCTATGCTGAGATCGACAAACTTGAAAAGACCAAGTTTAAAGTCGTAAATTATACGGTTCAGCAAGAGTTAGCGAGATACTTTCTAATACCGGCGGCACTTCTATTGGGACTCGAAATACTATTGAGCAACACGGTTCTACGAAAAGTACCATAAATGTCCAAATATTTACATTCATTTTTTAGGAGATTCTAAATGAAAAATATCATTGCATGTAACTTAGGAAGTTATAGACAGTTTGGGGCAAATGCTTATACACACTTAGCAGAAATCGGTCTGACTAACGTTGAGATTCGTGTGCCTGCTGCTGATGGCGTTGAGGCATTACAGACAGAATTGAAGGCACACGGACTCACTGCTACCAGTCTACTTGGTGGATGCGATGTTCAGTCTGCGACAGTTGTTGAGGATTTTCAATCAACGTTAGACATCGCAAATGAAATGGGTGTGAAGATTATCTTTGTTAGCGTTCACTCAGGAGAGACTGACAAAAAAGTTGTATATGAACGTCTACGTGCTATCGGTGAAAATGCCGAACCATTGGGAGTAAAAGTGTGTTTAGAAACGCACCCAAATATGGCACACAACGGTGACATCGCACTTGAGACAATAAACGGTGTTAACCATCCGAATATCTGCATCAACTTTGATACTGGCAACGTCTATTATTATAACCACGATGTAGATGCTGTCACAGAAGTCAAAAAGATTATCAAGCATGTCGGTGCTGTCCACCTCAAAGATACAAACGGCGGATATAGGACATGGCATTTTCCAACCCTCGGAGAAGGGGTAGTTGATTACAAAGCAGTTTTCCAAACATTGAACGATGCTGATTTCTACGGTCCCTTTACAATGGAATTAGAAGGCATTGAGGGTGAAAACTTAGATGAAGCAGGTGTAAAAGCACGCGTCGCAGATTCTCTGCAGCACCTGAAAGACATCGGAGTCATCTGATGGATACGAATCTTTGTATTATTCACCTCAGCAGTGGAGAACGGATGAGCGATGCACTCGGAAGTATCTTGGATACTCCAGATATGACAACGATTGGATCTTTTACCGTCCCTAAAGAAAATCCGACTGAACTGCATTATCACGATTTTGATGAATACTGGTTTTTCACCGAAGGCACGACAACGGTAACCCTTCGAACTGTTGACGGACAATCTAATTCCTACCGTATAGAACCAGGAGATTTGGTCGTCACACCAAAGGGTGTTGAGCATGGACATGTCCCAGACGATGTTGTTAAAGGTGTGCAGTGGGTGAGTGTAATACATCCTGATGCGCGCCGTGGGCATCTACAACGATAATAGGATAACAATGTCAACACAAACAAATCAGTTGCAAATACGTAGATTGGGACGAACAGGATTACAGGTTACAGGTCTCAGTTTAGGCGGGGCGCGTATCGGTAGTAGCAATGTCACCGATGATGAAGCAGTTGAAACGGTACGTCGCGCAATTTCTTTGGGAATAAATTATCTCGATACTTCTCCGTTGTATGGTGAAAGCGAGAGAAGAGTTGGACTCGCACTTGCTGATGGGTGGCGTGAGAAGATTTATCTCGCTACGAAAACTGGAACTCACCCTAAATGGCGTGGTGATTATAGTGCATCAGGCACACGTCGCAGTGTTGAAAATAGTCTCAGTCTGTTGGGGACAGACTATCTTGATGTCTGTTTAGTGCATGATCCTTCTAATATGGATCCAGTTGTTACCAAAGGTGGTGCATTGGATGAACTCCAACGGATGCGTGAAGAGGGTCTGGTAAAGTTCATCGGTCTCGGTGTCCGTGAACACGAATTCCATAAGATTGCTATAGAAACAGGTATTGTAGATGTAATTCTCACCTATCTGGATTACACGCTACTGAGCCAAACAGCAAATGAGTGGTTGTTATCCTTTGCCTCGGAAAATGACATCGGTGTAATCAACGGGAGTCCAATCGCAGCGGGATTGCTTTCTGGACTTGAACCAAATGTTAAGGAAAGACCTCCTGAAGGTGAAAAAGCATACAAACTCTGGCAATGGGCAGTTGACAATGATCTAAACCTGCTGAATCTCGCTATCCAATTCTGCCTTCGCCAACCGTTAATCGCGACAAGTTTGACAGGTTCTAAGAATGCAACAGAAGTAGAACAAAATTACGCTGCTGCCACAACACCTGTTTCTGATGAGGTATGGGAACAACTACAGACGCTTTTGTAGGAGAAGACTCAATGAAATTTCAGGGAAGGATTGCTTTAGTAACTGGCGGGAGCCGCGGCATTGGAAAGGCAACCGCTCTCAAACTTGCCAGTGAAGGCGCAACCGTCGCTGTTCACTATTCCCGATCAAATGCTAAAGCGGAAGCAGTTTGTAATCAGATCCAAGCATTGGGGCAGAAAGCAATACCTGTCCAAGCCGACATCTCCGATAGAGAAGCAGTAAACAGAATGGTAGTTGAAGTAACAGAAGAACTCGGAACAATTGAATTGTTGGTGAACAATGCCGGTGATGTCGGTGATATGGTGTTTGATGAACTTACACCCGAACATTGGGATAAGATTGTTGCGATTAACCTAACCGGTCCCTTCAACGTGTTGTGGGCAGTTAAACCGGGAATGATCAAACAACAGTTTGGTCGTGTGGTAAATGTATCGTCAATTGCAGCATTAGCAGTCCGTCCGAATCAACTGCCCTATGCAGCTGCAAAAGCAGGCGTAATTTCCCTAACAAAATCGTGTTGTGGACCGCTTGCCCAACATAACATCCGTATCAATTCAGTTGCACCGGGAGCAATCGCAACAGATATGCTTAGTGAAGTGTCTGAAGAGATGGTAGAACAACTTCGTTCCACGACACCACTTGGAAGACTTGGTGAACCAGAAGAGATGGCGGATGTAATTGCATTCTTATTGAGTGAGGAGTCCAGTTTTATGACGGGTTCGACTGTGATTGCCAGCGGCGGTAGAATTCTCATTCCGTGAACGTGAGTTCTGTGTCTCCAATTTCAAGATCAAATGCAACAAAGGTCTGTTTACCTTCAATAAGAAATGTATCGCTCTGAAACTCCCGTTGAGAATGCACCTGACGTAGATCCCATCCGTTGATTTGGATACGGTGAATCGGTGCATCAATAGTTAACGTGAAATTTGCAGTTGGAAATTGTGTGTCAAGCTTGATCTGCTGGTGTTCATTAATTACCGTAATGTCTGTGAATTCCCGTGCCATCCAATAGTGTCCAATTTCCGAGGTTTTCATCCAGAGCGTTTTTGTATTGTCCGGGTCGTAATTATCTAACCGTTCTTTGACAGTTTTCAGCACATCAAACCCAAGTTTGTCTCCATTGAAATAGAAACCAGGCCAATGTCCAACGAGAACACATGGAAGTTCCTTTTCAAGGATAGGTGGCAAACGTCCTCCCTTCAAGTCCTCAGTAATAAAACGATCTGCATCTCCTAAATCATAACCTGTCCACCCACCAAACCAGTCACCTGCACAAGAAACTATACTTGCAATAGCGATCCCGTTCTCTTTTTCAGCATGCCAGATAGGCACATCTGGAAGTTCATCGTGTTTAAGCCAAAGAAAATAGAACGGATGTGGATCGTTGTTAATTTCTTGTGATGCGGTTAACACCGCTTTAGAGTATGCCGCCTCTTGCCGTTTTCCGAAGGCACCAGGGCTGGTTACACCTTCACACGGAATACCAACGTTATTCAGCATTTTCATAGATGTAATGATATAATCTGTTAGTCTATTATCAACAGGAGGGTCTACCCATTCAACTTGTTCCCATGAATCGGTAAGTGTTAATGTATCCAAATCAACAACAGCGGTATGAGTGAGCATCTCAGGGGTTAGGTCAAAGTTTGGCCAGATGATTTCTCTGTATATTCGCAGCCACGACTGATATTCGTGTGTCGGAAAATCAGGAAATCCTTCGTCAACGCGTCCAATTCCCGCAGGATAAGGAATCAGACTAAACTTACCCTTAACACCGTTTTCCCAACACCATTCTGCCCACTCCCAAGCAAAATCTGCAGGTATCGTATTAGGCATGTTTTTGTGTTGTGCTGCATCCCCTTCCCAACGGTCAGGTGGAACACCGGGCTGATGTCGTTTTTTCCACGCATGCCGTTGATGAATCCAGTAATAGGTCAAATTTATCACAGGACACGAATCATCTACAATAAGCGACAGAGGTGTTCTAAGGAGGGGGTTGCAGATAGTAACGTTCATATAATAGCGATTTATGGTCCAGTTTCTTCTTCAATCTGTTGGATACAACTTTTGATATAAGGCAAATCGTCTACCCACAACCCTTGGATATTATTCTTCAACGTCCATGATACATGTTGCATTGTGTGAATATAACCAGCTTCAACTACAATCCCATTTTCATGGAGTTTATCCACCTGTCGTGAGACCGACCGTGTAATGGCATTGCATATTCTAAAATGGTTTATTTTGTCCCATCCCAGTATAATTCGGTTGGCATCAATCTCGGTAGCAGCTTTGAGGAAGTTTGCCAACGGATTAATCAAAATTGCACTCGTCCGCAATTTTGGCTCAAGACGTTTCGCATCAACAAGCAATTGTTTCCGATGGTAAAAGGTAAGAATACTGGTAAGGTGAACAATATCAAAATAGTGGACTCGTTCTATGATGATAGGAAGGATTTCTGGTGTGTCTGTTTTTGGTTCAACAAAACAAGGTATCTGGTTTTCACTGGCAAACCTGAGACCGTCATCAAGATGTGCAACGGGTTCATTCGAGGCTTTCACTTTTAATTGTTGCACTTCATCCCAATTTAATTCATTAAGCGGAGTTGTACAACCAGTAACCTCGTGTATATCATCTTGGTTGAAATCAACATGTATGAGGACAGGTTGCTTATCCTTTGTTAGACAGACATCAATTTCAAAACCATCAGCACCGTCAGTAAGTGCTTGTTGAAAGGATGTGAGTGTGTTTTCTGGCGCGCGTGCCATACCACCGCGGTGTGCAAAGAGTTGGATGTTCATATATGGTTTACTCAACTAATTTCGGCAGGGGTGTTCTCCTAAACATAACAAGATCTGATCAGATTGTTAGGGTTTGCAAGCTAATCTGTGATTGAAATAGGTGTATTTACATTTCCTTTTTCTTATGCCACATCCACTCAAAGTTATCCTGCGGTTGAAATCCTAAAATCCGTTTCGTTTTCGCATTTGAGAATTGTTGGTGTGGTAAGTCAGCGAAGATGTTGAATATCTCACACTTTGACGGTAAATCTTCCAGATCAATTTCAAGACCTAAACGAAATGCCTCACCCGCATCTCGCCAACTGACAGAGAATGGATTGAGATCAGTACCTTTTGCTTCATAATCAAGTTCCCGGAAACTGAGAAATAGATAACAAAGGACATAGATGTTATAATTCTCTGTAAAGACTTTACATATTTCCTGTCCAAGTCCTTTCGTCAACGGATATAGTCCTGTGCTTGTTTTCGGTGGAACATCAGGGTTAATCTCGTAATCCCAACTTGTATAATCTTCTCCTTGAATGGTGAAATGGGGACCAGTGTTGATAACACGACGGATACCGTGCTCAACTGCGGCGCGCATCGTATTGTATGCTCCGCGTGTACTAACATCAAATGCCAACTGTCTGTCATGACGAAGGACTGAGCAGTTGATAATAGTGTCCATCCCTTCCGCTGCACGCAGAACTTGATCTAATGAACCGACATCAATGTGCATAGATTCATGATTGGTATCAATCTCGTTGATGTCCGTTACACGTAATGTGTAATAGGGCTCTAATGCCTTGACGACATGCGGTCCGAGGTATCCGTTACCCCCTAAAATGAGAACTTTCATTATGATTCCTTCATATCTGTTTGTAAGTGTGTGCCTGTTATTGTGTTGTTGGCACAAACTGTGGATTGAATTTCAGATGTTCCTTAGCTGGACCGATATCAAAACGGGAACCCGGAAATTCCGATTGCACGTGAAAAATACCCCATCTTGACGGAGCATCTATTGCACCTTGGAACGCAGCAACCGCGTCGTTTATTTCAAGCCACATTGCGTTGAATTCAGTATCAGCCGCTTCTTCAGCAGTAATAATCTCCCCAAGACGAAGACATGTTACCTTGATTTTTCTTTCCCGTGCGAATTCTCTGCAAGTGAATTCACCGAGGTGTTTTGCAAGTACAAAACCTTCAATGCTGGGTCGTGGTCTCCAATTCTCTTTGACAGTCCAATCTTTACCGTGCTGTTCAAACAGACGTAACGTGCTTGCATAGATGAAATGTTTAACACCTTCTTCCGATGCAGCCATCAACAAGTTATAGGTACAACGTGTTTGAAAATCAATCTCATAATTCTCAGGTTCTTCCGCTTGTCCCTTAAGTCCAGGAGGTGTTTCTGCAATATGTACAATAGTATCAATGTCTTTCACTAATTCGTTTGTTGACTCATCATGCCCTAACGCACTCTGAACAAATTCATAGTTAGTATCAACAGGTTCAAGTTCTGTTAGGCGGATCGTATGTAATTCCGCAGTAACGT
>VYFM01000654.1 GCA_009842375.1 Candidatus Poribacteria bacterium
TATGTTTGCTATATTGTAAAGCACTTTACCTTAACAAAACGTTGAACCACTAAATTTAACGTTTCCCTACATGGAGTTTTAAATGGCTAATGAACGACCGAATATCCTGTTAATCACCACCGACCAACAACGTGGAGACTGTTTAGGTATTGATCCTGATGGTCCCGAATGTCTACAGACACCGAATCTTGACTGGATCGGTCGTTCTGGTACCCACTTCCGACGCGGATATGCCGAATGTCCGAGTTGTATTCCTGCCCGACGCGGTATAATGACTGGTACTGCTCCTGCAGCCAACGGAATGGTTGGATATACAGGCGCACAATGGAATCCTCCTCATACACTGGCAGGTGAATTGTCCGCAGCCGGTTACCAAACCGAGATGATCGGTAAACTACATCTATCTCCACCGCGCAAGCGATTCGGTTTCAATCATCTCCAATTGTCGGATGCAACCCATGGCACTGCAAACAACGACTATGTTGAATGGCTGCAGCAGTCCCATCGTCGTAATGACTATGATCCGGGTATGGCGCACGGTGTTTCTGCTAACGGATGGGTTGGTCGTCCACATCATCTTCCGGAAGAACAGATGCACACCTTCTGGTGTATAGATCGCGCCCTTAATTTTATCCGAAAACGAGACCCATCAACACCTTATTTCCTAAACATTTCCTTTATAGACCCGCACCCACCGTTGACACCACCTGCACACTATTACCAACGATATATACAGCGAGACCTACCACCTCCCGTTATCGGTAATTGGTCATTAAACCTTGACATTGATCAGAAAGGACTGAATCCAAATGCTTGGGAGATTAACCTTGACAAATACGATATGCAATGCGCGCGTGCCGCATATTATGGTATGATTAACTTTATAGACGATCAGATTGGTCGACTGCTTCAAAACGCTGGTGGTTTGAATGACTGTCTCGTAATTTTCACTTCCGACCACGGTGAAATGCTGGGCGATCATAACATGTTCCGCAAAACCTTTCCTTACGAAGCATCAGCGCGAGTGCCGTTTCTTATCCGAGCACCTCGGAGATGGGGTTATGCTCAAGAAACTGTCTGTAATAGTCCTGTCGGTTTGCAGGATGTCATGCCAACTATTCTTGACGCGGCAAATATTGAGATTCCAAGCACCTGTACTGGTAAAAGCCTTCTACCTATTATGCGGGGTGATACTGATCAGGTAAGAGAATGCCTACATGGAGAACACTCCGGTTGCTACGATAACAAGCATGGCAACCACTATGTGACCGATGGAGAACACAAATACATCTGGTATTCCCAAACAGGTCGCGAACATCTTTTCAATCTACAAGAAGATCCACACGAAACAACAGATTTAGCACTTCAGAGCGACGCTGAAGCATTGCTAACTCCGTGGAGGAATCGTCTGATTGAGTTTCTCCGAGACCGTCCTGAAGGTTTTACGGATGGCAAGAACCTCATTGCAGGACAACCCCATAAAGCCTTGTTGCCTGACTATGATGCCAATGCAACATATCCTTATTTATGAAGATCCGTTGCGGGTATAATGTTAGTTACTGTTGCGTATTGGGTGATGGCGTGCTATCCTATTTATATGGAAACTGCAAAACGAAATTCTTCATCAATACACGTCCCCGGTGCTGTCCTCTTAATCTCCTGCTATGAACTCGGGCACCGACCAATAGGACTAACGCGTCCCCTTCGCGCACTTGAAAATGCAGGATTTTCACCCGGTACTATTGACATTGCTGTTGAACCGTTGGATACTGAGAAGGTCAAACGTGCAGAGTTTATCGGTATCTCTGTCCCGATGCATACTGCTTTACGGCTTGGTGTTCATCTACTCCAACGGATTCGCACTATCAACCCCTATGTTCCAATATGTATGTATGGACTCTATGCAGAACTCAATGCGGACTACCTACTTTCACACGAAGTTGACTTCTGTATCAGTGGTGAAGTGTCTACACAACTTGTAGCGTTAGCACAATCTCTTGCTGTTAAAAAACAGGCGGTGGAACAGAAACATCGTCCAACAATCAATGATGGAAAACTTCCGGATTTAGAAAAATATGCACGCTTTGAAGATAACGGTGAATTACGAACCGTCGGATATACAGAGACAACGCAGGGATGCAAGCATCTATGCACGCACTGTCCTATTCCACCCGTTTATAACGGTAAGTTTTTCCCTGTACAGCGAGAAACAGTTTTGGACGAAATTCAGAAACAGGTAGCAGAAGGTGCTACGCATATCACATTCGGTGATCCAGATTTCCTTAACGGACCGATGTACGGACTTCGAATCCTCCGCACAATGTCTGAAGCATATCCTAACCTCACCTATGACTTTACAACCAAGATTGAGCATATCCTCAAACACAGAAAACATTTCTCAGAATTCGCAGAACTTGGTTGCCGATTTGTCATCTCTGCGGTGGAATCTTTAAGTCACAAGGTATTAACAATATTGGAGAAACACCACACACGTGCAGATGTTGAAACCGCGCTTGAGATTGTTCACGGTGCTGGCATTGCACTCAGACCAACTTGGGTGCCTTTTACTCCTTGGACAACCTTAGACGACTACATTGAAATCATCGAATTCGTTGACACACACCGACTTGTCTACCACGTTGACCCTGTGCAGTTTTCCGTTCGGTTGCTGATTCCACCGGGTTCATATCTACTCAACCGACCTGAAACAAAGGCACTTGACCTTACACTCGACCAGACCGCCTTTAGTTATATGTGGGAACATCCCGATGCACGGATGGATGAACTTCATAAAACTGTCAACGTACTTGTAGAAAATAACGGACGAAACGGTATTGATATATTGGACACATTTTATCGGATATGGGAACTTGCTGCGGATATTCGGGGACAAGTTATGACGAAACAGAGAAGAGAAAAACAACTACCCGCGCCACGGACTACAGAGGCATGGTTCTGCTGAGCGGAGCCTACTGAACGGCAGTTTGCCCCTATTCAGGTATGAATCTATCAGAGCAATTGCTTCCATAAGGAAACCGAAGCATGAAGAAATTATTTCTGATGCTAATCCTCTTTTTTGTTGCGATATTTAGTCTACCACCTACTTTCGCGCAATATGAACCATCTACACAATTTAGGTTGCCAGATGGGGCGAAAGCCCGTTTAGGAAAGAGTGGAATCAATAATATAATGTATTCTCCAGATGGAACTCAGTTTGCGGTCACTACAAAAATCGGTGTTTGGATTTACGATGCGCAGACAGGAAAAGAACTTGATCTAATAGCAGGAGGACATAAGGACAAAGTTTATGATGCTGCTTATTCACCTGATAGTAAAACAATTGCGACTGTAGGTGAGGACAAAACAATCCAATTATGGAATGTACACACAGGACAACACCTAAAAACGCTCAATGGACATAAAGACGAGGTTTATTCTGTTGCATTTTCACCTAATGGTCAGATATTAGCAACTGGTAGTTCAGACAATACTATACGACTCTGGAATGCAAATAAAGGGAAATGCATAAAAATACTCAAAGGACAAACGCAAGCGCCTTCCACAGTTCAATTTTCTCCAGATGGTGAAATACTTACAAGCACCTGTGGTAATGATACAATCCGATTTTGGGATGTCAATCGGGGACAATTGATAATCAAAGTTCAGGGATATCAGGATATTATTTCCTATTCTCCAGATGGTAAGACTCTTCTTGTAGTAGCAAATGATGATGGTGGCAGTTTGCTCTTAACATCTAAAGATTCAGCTGGAAAAACGCACAAAGAAATAGTCCCGAATGTGACACTGGATACAATTTATGCCGTGCACATGTTGAATATAGTTACCGGGCAACGGATAAAATCAATATCATCACTGAATTATGTATATTGTTTTGCGTATTCACCAGATGGAAAAACAATCGCGATTAGTGAGGGAGAAAGATTTGGACTGTGGGATGCTGGCACCAGAAAACACATAAAGACCTTGATTGAGGATACATCTGAAGTCAGATTAATTGCGTATTCACCAGATGGAAAAACAATCGCTACTGGAAGCTGGGACGGGACTTTGCGATGGTGGAATGTACAAACAGGAAAGAACATAAAAACTTTTCCAAGGCCATTTGATAATTACGGGGCAATTAGCTATTCACCCGACGGTAAAACAATCGCGTTCCCAGAGGGTAGTGAACTTATTCTATGCAATGCGGAAACTGGAAAGTATCTAACCACAATTCAAGGGCATAAGGATTTTATCTCGGGTTTCGCGTATTCACCAGATAGCAAGACTATCGCAACTGGCAGTAATGACGGGACGGCACGGTTGTGGGACTCCCATACAGGGAAAAACAAAAAAATACTCATTCAACATACGAATCATATCAATAAGGTTGTTCGTATTGATATGCCTGTGTACTCACCCGATGGAAAATCACTTGCAGCTCGTAGCAAGGAGGATAATTGGGTGTGGTTGTGGGATGCACACACAGGAGAAATCATAATAGAAATTCAAGGTGAGAGAAATACTTATAAACATTTTGTATATTCCCCAGATGGACAAATGCTTGCGACTAAGAACAGAAAACAACCTGTGCAAATATGGGATACAAATACAGGAAAGAATATAAACACGCTTATAGGACCTCTAATCGCGCATGCCTGGGACATTGCGTTTTCTCCAAATGGTAAAACAATCGCTACTTACACAAGGAATATGGTACAGTTGTGGGATACAATAACAGGAGAAAACATCAATACACTTTTTACACCAGATGCATTCGATACCACTGTTTTACATCTACATGGTAAACCATTCGCAATTACTACCTACGAGCATAAAACATCGTCCCTATGGGATGTTACCTCGGGGCAACTCATAAAAAACTTTAAAATACTTGGAGATGATTTTTCTAAATTTTTTGGATGGCTGCCCCGCAAAAGAATATCATTTATTAACTATGAAATCCAGTGTTCACCGCTCGGTGATACATTTGTGACAATTGCAGACCACACACCCGTACGGTTGTGGAATATTACTACAGGGAAACTAATAGGAAAACCGATAAAACATCTCAAAGGTGAGAACGGGTACATCAGCGTTATGTATTCACCAGATGGCAAAACAATCGCAACCATCCCAGTTGGCGATGATTTTCAAGGTGGCACTGTGCGGTTGTGGGATGTCGGCACAGGTGAACATCTAAAAACACTCAAGGGACATTCAAATTGCGATTTTAATTCTATCGCGTATTCACCAGATAGCCAAACAATCGCAACAGGTCATCAGGATGGCACGGTACTACTGTGGGACATCCCTTCGCGGTAGGAATATTCAATAACTCGCTATCGTTATTAAGGAGACTGAAACCATGAAGAAACCATTTCTGTTGCTAACCATACTTCTTGTGTCGGAATTTTGTTTGCAGATTGTCTTCGCACAATACGAACCTTCTACACAATTAGGTTTACCGGAAGGGGCAATAGCGCGTTTCGGTAGAGGTGGTATAAAAGAAATAATGTATTCACCAGATGGCACGCTATTTGCCGTAACCATATCCATCGGTGTCTGGCTATACGATGCCCGCACTGGTGAAGAAATTAAACTTCTTGCAGGAAAACATGAACATGTTATCCATTCTGCAGCATACTCCCCAGATAACAAAACAATTGCAACCGGGAGTTGGGATGGGACAGGACGGTTATGGGACACGCGAACAGGAAAAAATAGAAAAACACTCAAAGGGCATACCTACGGAATTTCTTCAGTTGCGTATTCCCCGGATGGAAAACAATCGCAACCGGAAGCGCAGACAAGACACTGAGACTATGGAATGCACGCACAGGAAAAAACATACATATACTAACAGATCATCAAGAACATGTATATTCAGTTAATTATTCTCCCGATGGAAAAACTATCGCAAGTATTGAAAACAATAATATAGTGAGACTGTGGAACACACACAGGAAAAAATTTAAATACCTTCAGCGTAAAAGAAAAAGTCATGGCAGCTACATATTCACCGGACGGTGATCCATTAGCAATTACTGCTAATAAAGACAAGCTATCACTTTGGAATGTTGCGACATCACAGCTCATAAAAACATTTGATGGACCTAAAACACAAAGGTTAATAAATAAAGCACTACCTTATGGAGAAAGAATACGTGATGATGTGGGACCCCATCCAGAAAACGTCCGAGCAGTAAAATACTCACCGGATGGTGAAACGATTGCCGCTATCAGACATAACGAGTCGGTACAACTGTGGAATATCAGCACTGGAAAACATTTAGGTAAACCGATAATTCCTACTACGCATTACACTACAAGTATTAGATATTCTCCCGATGGAAAAACGATCGCTACTATGCAAATTAGTAATAGAGGTGATACGGTAAGACTGTGGAATAGTGCAACAGGAAAACACATCAAGACTCTCAAAGGACATGATAAATGCAGCAATTCATTTACGTTTTCACCCGACAGTAAGACAATCTTTACCGCTCATAAGGGAGGCACAGTGCTGCGCTGGGATATTCCAAAGCGGTAAACTTTAGACAGACAATTTACACACCCAACCAAAAAGGAGATAATATGTCAGAACAATTACAAGAACTACTTGACTTAGAAACTGCCCCTATCGCAGTAACATTCCATGACGCACAACCTGAAGGTGTTTCCCGTGTGGAAAAAGTTGAAGCCTCCGGTTGCACCTATTGGAAGCGCGCATCGGAAGGAAAAACCTTTTATACCGAAGCATCCGACCACTATAACTGTCCAATAGGGTGTTATACCCATAATGTTGAACTACCCGATGCACAAATGGAAGAGTTGGAAAACACGCTTGGTCTAATGGGTGAACTCGGTTATATTAGTATGGATGAAGTCCCTGGTATTCCTCGTCAAGAAAATACATTTCAAAACGCAGTCTACTCCCCCTTAGCAGATGTACGAGACATACCGGATGTTGTTATTATCTCTGGCACGCCAAAGCAGATGATGCTCTTAGTTGAAGCTGCAACCGCTGCAGGAATAGAGATAGAAAATGGCATCATGGGAAGACCAACCTGTGCAGTTATACCTGCTGTTATCCAGTCTGATGGAGGCGCAAGTAGCCTGGGATGCATCGGTAACCGAGTCTATACGGCACTCTCTGATGATGATTTCTACTTAGCTTTTCCGGGCAAACATATTGACGCTATTATTGATAAGTTAGAGACAATTGTGAATGCAAATCATGCCTTAGCGGAATATCATCAGCAACGGCAAGAGGAAACTAAATGAGTGGTGTTGCTGTGATTACCGGTGCCGCAAGTGGCATCGGACGCGGTATGGCGGAACGGTTTGCCGCAGAAGGAATGGCAGTTGTCCTCGCAGACATTGAAGAAGAACCTTTAGCCGAACTTGAAGCAGACCTACGGACCAAAGGGGCAACCGTCCTCGCTGTCCGAACTGATGTCTCCAATGCTGATGATATTGAAAACCTTGCTGCACAAACGGTTGATACTTACGGTGCAGTGCATATCCTTTGCAACAACGCCGGTGTAGTTTGTAGCCGTCCAATCTGGGAACATACACCTGCCGATTGGGAATGGGTATTAGGTGTCAACCTCTGGGGTGTAATTCATGGTATCAAAGCATTTGTCCCACGCATGCTAAAGCAAGAAACCGAATGTCATATTGTGAACACTGCTTCTATACTCGGTTTAATACGAGGTCCAGGTGAAGGTATCTATAAAGTCAGCAAACACGGTGTCGTCGCGCTGTCGGAAACTCTTGCAGATGAGTTAGCACAAAAAGGTTCGCAAATTCAGGTGCATGTGTTGTGTCCGGGTTGGGTGCGGACAGGTATATTGGAATCTGCACGTAACCGTCCCGATGTTGTCCCACACCATCAGCGTCAAGAAACTACCAAATCCCATAGTGTTCGCGCAGAGATGGAAGCAGGAATGTCTCCTGCGGAAGTCGCTGATCATGTCTACAACGCAATCCAAAGTGGCACTTTTTATATTCACACACATCCTGAACACAAAGACTGGGTTCGCGCTCGGATGGAAGGTGTCCTCGGTTAGTTTATGTTACTCTACTTGTTCTTTGCAAACGAATCTAAAAAGAGATTATTATATCATTTCTATGTCATAGTAAACTGTAGGTCGGAGCGTCATAGTAAACTGTAGGTCGGAGCGAGCAAAGCGACCTCCGACACATAAGATTTCGGCGGTTTTCGCATGTCGGAGGTCGCTACGCTAGCTCCGACTTACAAGATAATGATACATTACCAATTAGAAATGGTATTACATATTTCAGGAAGTAGGGTGTGTAGAGTTTTTGGCAAAAGGTTACCTCGCGCTCAGACATATCGTAAGGGCGAGGTCCCCTCGCCCCTACGGCAACAGTGTCAAAAACTCTACACACTCCAGGACGTATTTAGGATTGACACCCTTTCCTTAAAAAGAGTATAATGTATAAGCAGACCTTCGTTAAAGGAGTCTGTAGATGCCATAAAATTCAAAAGGAGAGATTCA